>DATHNU010000211.1:0-5026 GCA_035485695.1 Reyranella sp.
AACTCCAAACAGCGAGCCCGAGAGTTGCCCATCTTCATGCACCGCTACAACTGGCATCGTCCTCATGCCAGTATCGGACGACTGCCTCCGATCAACAGAATCGGCCTGACCAAGGACAACCTGTTGAGACTCCACAGCTAGAGCGGAATGGGATGAGATGGAACCGCGTGCGGTTCCATCTCATCCCATTCGCGCGCACGGGAGATCGTGGTTCCACAGGGCATGATGGGTCCGGCTGATTCGAGCCGGACCCATTATGCTCTAGCGCCGCGCTGGGCCGGCGAGCGTGCCACCGTGCCGAGCGCGATGCCGCTCACGATCAGGGCCATCGCGCAAAGCAACGTCGGACCGACCGGTTCGCCGAGAACGATCGCGGCGCTCAGGGTCCCTACCACCGGCGTCGCCAGCAGTCCCAGCGAGGTCGTGGCCGCGGGCAGGCTTCTGTTGACCATGGCGATGGCCCAATAGGCCAAGGCGTTGCCGACCACGCCGCCATAGAGCAACAACAGGGAAAGCCGGGGCGTCCATTCGATGTGAGGAATGCCGTCGAACAGGATCGCCAAAAGCGCCAGCAGAAGGCTGGCGAGCAGTGCTTCCCAGAAGACGAGCTGGAACGGCGTCGATATCCAGCGATGCGCCCGGACATAGACGATGCTGACGGCCCAGCAGGAAGCGGCCAGCAGAAGCAGCCCATTGCCCAGCAGCGCCCGCCGGTCGCCCCAGTCGAAGGCCGCCGGATTGAACATCAGCGCCAGGCCTGCGAACGCAACGCCACCGCCCATCAAATGCCGCCTTGTGGTGGGTTCGCCGAGAAACAATCGTGCGGCGGGGATCACCCAGAGCGGCGTCGTGTAGCCCAGCACGATGGCGCGGCCCGCCGGGACGAACTGGATGCCGATGGCGACCAGTGCCGAGAAGGCGACCATGTGCGGCAGGGCGATGCCGAACACGACCGGGAGGTCGCCGCGGCGAGGAACGATCAGATTGCCCTGCGCCGACAGCAGGCAAAACAGAGCCAGCGTCGCGATCAGGCTCCGCAAGGCCGCGGTCCACAGCGGCGAAATGCTGTGAACGACCATCTTGGTCACCGGCCAGTTGAAGCCCCAGGCGAGGACGACGACGGCAAACAACAGCAAGGCGGCGGCGCGCGGCAGGGTGCTCTTCATGGCGGCTCAACATGAGCTGGTACTGGCTGTATAAACAGGTCAGGTTTGACAAATATGATGGGGCCAGTTCAGTGGACCAGACGCTCTCGGGTCTGATCGACATCGACCGCAGCGCGGCGGCGCCGCTCGCGCGCCAGCTCTACGAACAATTGAAGTCGGCCATCGCCGGCAACCGGCTCCGACAGGGATATCGTCTTCCGTCCAGCCGGCTGCTGGCCAGGCAACTGGCCGTTTCGCGCAACACGGTTTCCGCCGCCATCGACCAACTGGCGGCCGAGGGCTACATCGATATCGCGCGCGGACGCCGTCCGTCGATCGCGCCAGGCCTGGCTCCGCCGCCTGCCGGCCGGGCAGGCGGCCACCTATCCGTAGCGCCGCTCCGGCTCTCGCTCTGGGCGCGCCGCATCGGCCAGGCGGGCTGGCCGTTTGCCAGCGAAGGTGCGGCGCGGCCGTTCGTTCCCGGCCTGGCCGATGCACGGGCGTTTCCGCACGACGTCTGGGGGCGATGCCTGCGCCGCGCCGCGCGCAGCGCCCCTCGGCGCGGCAGCGCCCACAACCGCCCGGCGTTGCAGCAGGCCCTGGCGCGTCATCTCATCGAGCACCGCGGCGTCAGGACCGAGCCGCGTCAGATCGTCGTCACGCCGTCGGCGCAAGCAGCGATCGAGCTGATCGCCCGGGTGACCCTGGAAGTCGGAGACCGCGCGTGGCTGGAGAATCCCGGCTATGGCGGTGCCCGTGCGGCGCTTGAAGCGGTCGGGGCCCGTGTTGTCGGTGTTCCTCTCGACCGCGGCGGCCTGGTGCTGGCCGGCCGCCGGGACAGGCCGAAGCTCATCTTCGTCACGCCATCGCATCAATACCCGACCGGCCGGCTGATGCCGGTCGATCGGCGGATGGATCTGCTGCGCTTCGCGGCGTCTGTCGGCGCCGTGCTGATCGAGGACGACTACGACAGCGAGTTTCATTACGAGGGAAGACCCGTGGCGGCCCTGCAGGGCCTCGATCCGGCAGGCCGCGTATTCTACGTCGGCACCTTTTCCAAGGTGATGCTGGCCGATATTCGCGTGGGATACGCGGTCGTGCCGGAGAGTCTGGTCGAGACGTTCGAGCGCGCGCAGCGCCACACCGGGCAGCTTGTCTCGGCGAGCCTGCAGAACGCCTTGTCGGAGTTCATGGAGGAGGGTGCCTATGCCGCTCACATCCGCCGCATGACCCGCATCTACCGCGGGCGGCGTGATCGCATGGTGCAGGCGCTGACGGCGGAGGCGCTGGACACGTTCGTGATCGATCCTCCGGCCGGGGGAATGCAGCTCCTGGCGCGCTGTCGGCGGCGGCAGGACGATCGAAGTCTATGCGCGCGGCTGGCAGAGGCGGGCGTCACGGCACGGCCGTTGTCGAGTCACTTCATCGGAAGGGCCACCCAACAAGGCTTGTTTCTGGGCTTTGCCGCCTGGACAGACGAGGAGATCGACGCCGGTGCGGGGCGGATCGGACGCATCGTGGCGCCCGCACGCAATCGGTAGGCATCGGTCCGCTGCTGCCTCAGGGCGCCAGCCCGGGCTCCAGGAGTGCGAGATAAAGGGCCATCAGGAAGCCGCCGACCACCGGCAGGACGATGCCGGAACCGCCCTTGTGCAGCGCTTCCGGGATCATGGCGTGGGTGACCAGCGCCAGGATGGCGCCGCCCGCCACCGCCTGGGCGAGCACGGCGCCGGTCGCCTCGCCGCTGATGAAGGCCTTGCCGGCCATCGCCGCTACGATGCCGGCGACCAGCACGGTCGACCACAGCAGGAAGATGGTGCGGTTGGAGAAGCCGGCGCGGCGCAGCATGCCGGCGCTCGCCGCCGCCTCGGGGATGCCGCCCAGGAACATGCCGATGATCAAGGTCACCGACAGGCTCTCGTAGCCCGCGAACTTGGCGCCGATCACCAGGCAGCCCGGGATGGTGTCGAGAATGTTGCCGAACACGATGGCGAGGCCCGCGCCGCGCCCGGCCTTGGCCTCCAGGAGCAGCCGGTGCTCCTCGCTGCGGCTGATGCTGTCGACGCTGTCGCGCGCCGTCTTGGCCCAGCGCGCCGGGTCGACCTTGGCGGCGCGCAGGTTGGAAAGGGCGCGTTCGTGGCTGAGCTTGCGGACCTGCTCGTCGAGGAACGGATCCTCCTCGCGCAGCCGGTCGAAATCGGCCTTGGCGATGACGAGCAAGAGCGCGTCGGTCTGGGCGCGCACCGTCGCCGTGCGCGTGCCGCTGCTCAGCAGCGCCATCTCGCCGAACGCCTGGCCTTCGCCCAGCGACGCGAGTACGCGGCCGTCGCCGTCCAGCACCTCGACCTTGCCATCCGCCACGATGTAGAGCGCATCGCCGGGATCGCCGGTGCGGAACACGATCTTGGCCGCCGCCACGCGGTGCTCGGTCAGATGTTCGAGCACGGGCTGCATGTGTGCCGACGGCAGGTTGCGCAGCATCTCGCATTTCGAGAGCTGGGCGAGGTGGCGGTCGACTTCCTGGCGCTTGCGCTCGAGCGCATACTCCAGGAACTTCGACGGATAGCGCAGCGCGGCGCCGTTCTGCTCGAGGAACAGCGAGGCCACGAAGTAGATCACCGCGCCGAGGAAGAAGCCGCCGGCGACCGAGATCCAGGCGGCATGCACGTTGGCGCCGTGCTGGGTGAGCTCGTGCGCGCCCTCGAAGGCGAGCTCGATGGCGAGCGACGCGATCAGCGAGCCGGCAGCGAAGGCGAGGATAGCCGCCTGCAGCTTGTTGGAGATCGGCAGGTAGAGGCCGAGCGCCGCGCCCATCATCACCGAGCTCGTGGTGAAGAGGCCGAGCAGCGCCACCTCGAGGATGGCCATGGTCGTGACGGGCACCGTTCTCCCCCGCTCTGCGGCGACGCCGCGTTCCTTCATCGCACGGGGAGAGGAGTATGACGAGACCGTCATGCTGGCCGGGCGATTCCGGAAAATTTCAGTTCAGGGGAGAAATGTCCTAGACTCGCGCGTCCATGGGTGGCGCAGCGGGGCCCGCCACCGATTATCGGGGTTGAGTTGCAATGAAGCTGCTGCTGATCCAGGGCGCCAACATGGAGTATCTGGGCCGCCGCCAGCCCGAGCTCTATGGAACGACCACGGCCAGGGAACTGGATGCTATTCTGCGCCGGCAGGCGCGCCGCCTCGATGTGGCGCTGGAGATCTTTTACACCAACACCGAAGGCGCAGCGGTCACCGCGATCTACAAGGCCGACCGCGCCACGATCGACGGCGTCCTGTTCAATCCCGCGGGCTTCCTGCATGCCGGCCACGCCCTGCGCGACTGCCTGAGGTCGATCCGCGCGCCCGCCATCGAGATCCACATGACCAACATCGAGAAGCGCGGCTACGGCTCGGTCACCTCGGAGGCCGCGATCGGCATGATCGCGGGCTTCGGCGTGGATTCCTACGTGCTTGCGCTCGAGGCGATGGTCGCGCGCCTGCGTCGGCAGGACAAAAAGCAATGATCGAGCGCCACGCGAACCAATCCATCTCAGCCGATTGGCCCGACCTGCCCCTCGCGGCCTGGGCAGACAGCTGTGCCACGCTTCACCTGTGGACCCAGGTGGTCGGCAAGATCCGGCTGGCTCATGCACCAATGGTCAACCACTGGTGGCAGGTGCCGCTCTATGTGACCAGTCGCGGACTGACGACGTCGCCGATCCCCTATGGTGCGAGGAGCTTCCAGATCGACTTCGACTTCATCGACCACAGTTTCGAGATCCGCACAAGCAGCGGCGAGGTCGAGGCCTTCGCGCTGGGTGCGCGCAGCGTTGCCGATTTCTACGCCAAGGTCATGGGCCGGCTGCGCGGCCTCGGGCTGGAAACCAAGATCTGGA
>DATHNU010000212.1:0-2005 GCA_035485695.1 Reyranella sp.
CGACATCAACGGCCTCGCCACCACGTCGAGCCATCCGCCGCTCAGGCACAATGTCGCGCGCGAGGATGCGACCCTGGTGGGTCGGCTGCGTGCCGCCGGCGCCGTCATCCTGGGCAAGACCAATGTGCCCGAACTGTGCGCTGACTTTCAGACCGACAGCCCTCTGTTCGGCACGACCAAGAACGCCTGGGATGCCTGGCGGACGGCCGGCGGCTCGACCGGCGGCGGCGCGGTCGCGGTGGCCGCGCGCCTGTCGCCGCTCGAGATCGGCAGCGACATCGGCGGCTCGGTGCGCAATCCCGCGCACTACAACGGCATCCTTGCGCTGAAACCCACCGAATGGCGCGTGCCGGGCCGCGGCCACGTGCCCGATTTACCGGGTCGGACGCGGACAACCCGATACATGGGCGTGTTCGGTCCGCTGGCGCGCTCGGTCGAGGATCTCGAGACGGCCTTGCGCGTCATCGCCGGGCCCGATGGCCATGACGCCGAGGTCCCGCCGGTGCCGTTGGGTCTTGCGCCCACCCTGAGGCCCAGGGACCTGCGCATCGCCGTGGTCGAAAGCAATCCGCTGGTGAAGGTGTCGGCCGACACGGCTGCCGTGGCGCAGGCGACGGTGCGGTTGCTGACGAAGGCCGGCGCCAAGGTGAAGCGCGCCGAGCCCGCGGGCCTCGACTGGCGGCAGGGTTGGGACGACTGGTCCGATCTCTTTCTCTATCAGAATCGCGCCCTGCAGCCGCTCAGCGAGCGTGAGCCCACCTTCGCCGTGGGCGAGTCGTCCGATCCCTCGGCGCGCTCGACGGCCCGGACGGCACGGCTCGACCTGGCGGAATTCTTCGCCGTTCTCGATCGGCGCGACCGCATTATGCGCCAGTGCGAGTCCTTCCTCGACGATTACGATGCCTGGCTGATGCCGGTGATGCCCGACGCCGCCTTCATCCGCCAGAAGCAGACCGAGCCGCTCCGGATCGACGGCGTCGACCATCCGTATTTCTTTGCCGGCACGGCCTACAACTTCCTCGCCAACCTGACCGGTCAGCCCTCGATCGTCCTGCCTTGCGGCTTCTCGCGCGACGGCCTGCCGATCGGCCTGCAGCTCACCGGCAAGCGCTGGGGTGACGCCCGGCTGCTGGGCGTCGCCAAGGTGCTGGAGAAGCTGCTGCCGCCCTGTCCGGTACCGCCGAACTACGCTTGAGCGTCATTCCACCTTCACGTTCGCCTTCTCGATGATCGGCTTCCATTTGGCGAACTCGGCGCGCTGGTAGGCGTCGAAGGCGGCGGGCTGCATCTGCTCGGGCGTCGGGATGTCCTGGCCGAGATCCTCCAGCTTGCGGCGGATCTCGGGGTCCTGCAGCGCGGCGACGGCCGCGGCGTTCAGCCTGGCGATGATCTCCGGCGGCGTGCCCTTGGGCGCCCACAGGCCGTGCCAGATCGCGACCTCGATGCCGGGGAAGCCCGCTTCGGCCGTGGTCGGGATGTCGGGCGCCGCCGTCGACCGCTCCTTGGAGGTCACGGCATAGGCCCTGATCTTGCCGGCGCGCACATGCGGCAGCGAGTTCGAGGACTGGTCGATCATGACCTGGATCTGGTTGGCGATCAGGTCCTGCACGGCGGGGCCAGTGCCGCGATAGGGCACGAGCTGGAAGTTGGTGCCGGTCACGGCATTGAACGCCAGCGCGCCGATATGCGAGCCCGAGCCCAGGCCGGCGGTGCCGCCGGAGATCTTGTCGGCATTGGCCTTGAGATAGGCGACCAGTTCCTTCAGGTCCTTGGCCGGCACCTGGTTGGAGCTCACGACCAGCAGCGGATTGGACGGCAGGCGCGCGATCGGCACGAGATCGTCCAGCAGGTCGTAGTTCAGGTTCTTGTAGATGATGCCGTTCACCACGTTGGTGCCGAGATGGCCGATGCCGATCGTGTAGCCATCGGGTGCGGCGTGGGCGAGCTTGCCCATGGCGATGGACCCGGCTGCGCCCGTGATGTTGTCGATGATGATCTGCTGGCC
>DATHNU010000213.1:0-5351 GCA_035485695.1 Reyranella sp.
GCGCCAGGACGAACCCTACCGGCGCGCCATCGTCGGCATCTACGCCAGGCTGGCCGCCACCGCCTGGTCGCTCGACAAACTGGAAGCGCCCCATCCCGCGGTCGGACCGGCAGCGGCCTATGAGTCGGCGGGCGAGCTCTTGGCCGACCTCGATACGCTGTCCGACTCGCTTTCAGCCAACGGCTCGGTCGCCCTGGCGCGGGGTCGCTTGCGGTCGTTGCGGCGTGCGGTCGATGTCTTCGGTTTTCATCTCGCCTCGCTCGATCTGCGGCAGAATTCCGACGTGCACGCCCGCGTCATGGCCGAGCTGGTCGAGGCGGCCGGCGTGAGCACCGACTACGCCACCTTGGCCGAGGGCGCGCGCGTCGCGCTCCTCGCCGGCGAAATGGGCAACCCGCGGCCGCTGGCGGCGCTGCACCAGTCGTATGGCGACGAAACGGCCGGGGAGCTGGCGATGCTGCGTGTCGCGGCGGATGCGCACCGCCGATATGGCCCCGCCGCCATGCCGACCTACGTGATCTCGAAGGCCGACAGCGTTTCCGACATCCTGGAAGTGGCGGTGCTGCTCAAGGAAGTGGGACTGCTGCACCCGCGCGACGGCCGGCTCGATGTCAACATCGCGCCGCTGTTCGAGACCATCGGCGATCTGCAGCGCTGCGGCGGCATCATGGACGAGCTTCTGGGCCTGCCGGCCTATCGCCGCCTGCTCGCCTCGCGCGATGGCACGCAGGAGGTGATGCTGGGCTACTCCGACAGCAACAAGGATGGCGGCTACCTGACCTCGACCTGGGAGCTCTACAAGGCCGAGCTGGTGCTGATCGATGTCTTCCGGCGCCACCAGGTCGGGCTGCGCCTGTTCCACGGCCGCGGCGGCTCGGTCGGCCGAGGCGGCGGGCCGAGCTACGAGGCCATCCTGGCGCAGCCGCCGGGCGCCGTGCAGGGCCAGATCCGGATCACCGAGCAGGGCGAAGTGATCGCCGGCAAGTATTCCAATGCCGAAGTCGGCCGACGCAACCTCGAAACCCTGGCGGCGGCCACGCTCGAGGCGACACTGCTGGAGGGCAACCGGGCTCCGCCCCCCGCAGACTATCTCGCGGTCATGGAAGAACTGTCGGCGCAGGCCTTCCGGGCCTATCGCAACCTGGTCTACGAGACTGAAGGTTTCGACCGGTATTTCCGCGAATCGACGGTGCTGGAGGAAATCGCCAGCCTCAATATCGGCAGCCGTCCGGCCTCTCGTTCGGGCCGCCAGCGCATCGAGGATCTGCGCGCCATCCCGTGGGTGTTCAGCTGGGCGCAATGCCGCCTGATGCTGCCGGGCTGGTTCGGCTTCGGCGCCGCAGTCAAGGCGTGGACGGAAGCGCAATCGGGTGACGGCATGGCGACGCTGCAGGCGATGCACGACGACTGGCCGTTCTTCCGCACCGTGCTGTCGAACATGGACATGGTGCTGGCCAAGAGCGACATCGCCATCGCCTCGCGCTACGCCGAGCTGGTCGCCGACGCCAGGCTTCGCCAGGCGATCTTCAGCCGACTGCGCGAAGAATGGCAGGCGTCGATCGACGCGGTGCTCGCCATCACGCGGCAGCAGACGCTGCTGGAGAGCAATCCCTTGCTGGCGCGCTCGATCCGCAATCGCTTTCCCTACATCGATCCGCTCAACCACGTACAGATCGAGTTGTTGCGGCGCCACCGGGCGGGCGATGCCGATCCGGGAGTCGTGCAGGGCATACATCTTAGTATCAATGGTATTGCAGCCGGCCTGCGCAACAGCGGGTAGCGGCTACGTCGTTAGTGGCACTTTTCAGCGTCCACCGGTTCGACTATAAGTTGCGTGTGGTCGTTCGGCGGCGCTGCGCCCATCCGCGCAGGATCGTTGGAACCTCTTCGGTACTGCAGCGTTTCACAATGGGGCGCTCCTATTCCGGATACCGTCCCAGGAACGGCGCTCCGCGTTCCGAAACTCTCTATGGGGGATGGATCATGCTCAAAAAGCTACTGGTTGTATTTGCGGCGACGTTCCTGTTGGGCGCCTGCGCGTCCGAACCACCGCCTCCGCCGCCTCCGCCGCCGCCTCCGCCCGTGGCGCAGGCTCCAACCTTCATGGTGTTCTTCGACTGGGATAGCACGCGGCTTTCGCCGGCTTCTCTGAACGTGATCACGCAGGCGGTTACTGCCTTCCGCTCCACCGGCAACGCCCGCGTCACGGCGACCGGTCACACCGATACGACGGGCCCGGAAAGCTACAACATGGCCCTGTCGCTCCGCCGCGCGAACGCGGTGAAGAACGAGATGGTCCGCCAAGGCGTGCCGGCTGACGCCATCGCCGTCGTTGGCAAGGGCGAGACCCAGCTGCTGGTGCCGACGGGTGATCAGGTACGCGAGCCGCAGAACCGCCGGGTCGAGATCGTGATCGGTGGCCAGATGGCTCAGGCCGCCCCCGTCGCGGTCCCGCTGCCGCTGGACTACTGCCGGAGGCTGGCCGCTCTCTACCGGCGTAACGTCGCCACCAACAGCTCTGACGTGGTCGCCGGTAACGCGCTCGCCAGGTGCGAGGCCGGTGCCTATGACGAGGGCGTTCCCACGCTCGAGCGGCTCCTGACCAACGCGCGCGTCCCGCTGCCGCCGCGCGGCTACTAATACCGCAACATCGGGAAAAGGCGGCCCTTCGGGGCCGCCTTTTTCACGTCCGCAGAGCTAGTTGAGTCGCGCCGCCTGGGCCATCGCTTCGATCGCCTCGGGCTGGCGCGATCGCACATTGAGCGAATCGGCGCCGCTCTCCTCCCATGCGCGGTAGCGCTGGCGGATGCGGTTGGGCGGTCCGACCAGCGACTTCATGTCGACCCATTCGTCGGGCACGGCGGCAATGGCTTCGTCCTTGCGGCCCGCCAGGTAGAGTTCTTGGATGCGCTTTGCGGCATCGCCGAAGCCGCGCCGCACCATGATGTCGTTGTGGAAGTTTTTGTTACGATGGCCCATGCCGCCGACGTAAAGCGCGACCTCCGGCTTCAGCCGGCCCAGCGCTCCGGCGACGTCGTTGTCGACCTCGACATGCACCGAGGCGTGGACGGAAAAATCCTTCATGCTCTTGCCGTTGCCGGCCCGGCGGAAGCCCTCTTCGAGCCACGGCCTGTACTCCTCCATGGCGCCGGGCATGAAGCCCATGGGCAGCCAGCCGTCGGCGATCTCGGCGGTGAGCTTGACCGTCGATTCGTTGCCGGTCGCCAGGTAGATCGGAATGTCCGGGTTCATGTGCAGGATGGATTTCAGCGGCTTGCCGATGCCCATGGCGCCAGGCCCGGTGTAGGGCAGCGCGATCTCGCGGCCATCGTGTGTGACCGGCGCCTCGCGGGCGAAGATCTTGCGCATGATCGCGACGTAGTCGCGGATTCGCCAGTAGGGTTTGCCCCAGGGTTGGCCGTACCAGCCCTCGACGATCTGCGGGCCCGAGACGCCGAGGCCCACGATGAAGCGGCCGCCGCCTGCCATCGCATCGACCGTCGCCGCTGACATCGCCGCATTCGCTGGCGTCCGGGCGGCCAGTTGCATGATGCCGGTGCCGAGCTTGATGTGGCTGGTGTGCGCCGCCAGGAAGGCGAGCGGCGTCAGCGCGTCGGAGCCATAGGCTTCCGCCGTCCACACCGAATCGTAGCCCAGTTCCTCGGCGCGCTGCACGAGCTTCACCGGAACGTCGAGATGCGCGCCGGAATAACCGATCGCCAGGCCCAATTTCATCGCGGTTCCTCCCGTGCAAAGCGACACCTATAATGACCCCAAAAGCTCGCCCGGGGGAAAGAAGATGGAACGTGTAGCGACGGGATTCGGCCTGATCGAAGGCCCCGTCTGGGATCCCGGCCGCGGGCTCTATTTCAGCGACGTCATCAATGGCGGCGTGAATCTGCTGGATCGCGCCGGGACCGTGTCGCCGGTGATCGCCAAGCGGCGCGGCATCGGCGGCATGGCGCTGCATGCGTCGGACGGCCTGGTGGTCGGCGGACGCGACATTGCCGTCGTGCGCCTGGCCGACGGCCACACGCATTCGCTGCTCTCCCTGGACGCCATTGCGGGCGCCACCGGCTTCAACGACCTCACCACCGATCGCGCGGGGCGCGTCTATGTCGGATCGCTCGCCTTCCGCGTCTTCGGCGGCGATGCCCCCAGGCCCGGTCACCTTCATGTGATCGATCTCGACGGGACGATGCGCACGCTGTCGGACGGCGTCATGCTGACCAACGGTCTTGGTTTTTCCGCTGACGGAAGGCGCCTCTACCATTCCGACGCTCGCGCGCCGCTGGTCCGGGTCTACGACGTGACGGCGGACGGTTCGGTCGGGCCGTGGCGCAAGTTCGCCGACCTGGGCGCCGACGGCGTGCCCGACGGCCTGAAAGTCGCGAGCGACGGATCGGTCTGGGTGGCCGACGCCCATGGTGGGCGGGTGGTCGTGTTCAACGCGGACGGCACGCATCGGCTGGATATGCCGGTGCCGTTGCCGATGGTCACCAGCCTGTGCTTCGGCGGCGACGATCTCCGTGATCTCTACATCGTCACCGGCTCGCGCGGCGGGCCGTCCGAGAATTGCGGCAGCATCTTTCGCACGCGGGTCGACATCGCGGGGTTGGCGCTGCCGCCGGCGCGAGTCGCAGCCTGATCGAGGAGCATCATGAAAGTCTTTGTCTTCGACCTTCTGGCGTACGGCGAGAACCTCGACCATCTGAAGACGGGCACCGAGCTGCCCTATCCCCTGAGCAAGCAGCATTTCAAGGCCGACGTGGCGGTTCGCACCTATGCCGAGCACCTCGATGCCTGGGAGGAGATGGACCGCCTGGGCTACGACGGTGTCGGCTTCAACGAGCATCATTGCTCGCCCTACGGGCTGATGAATTCGCCCAACCTGATGGCGTCGGCCGCCGCGCAGCGCACCAAGAGATTGAAGCTGCTGATCTACGGGCATCTGCTGCCGCTCCATGAGCCGCTGCGGCTGGCCGAGGAGCTGGCGATGCTCGACTGTCTGTCGAACGGCCGGCTGATCTCGGGCTTCGCGCGCGGCATCCCGCGCGAATACCAGGTGCACAACGTGCCGCTGGCCGAATCGCGTGCCCGTTTCGAAGAGGCCTTCGAGATCGTCACCCGCGCCTGGACCGAGGACGTCTTCTCCTATGAGGGCAAGTTCTGGTCCTACAAGGACGTGGCGATCTGGCCCCGGCCGGTGCAACAGCCTCATCCCGAGATCTGGATCCCGATCGTCGGCAGCAAGGAATCGATCGAGTTCGCTGGCAGGCATGACATCCCGATCACCCCGGGTCTCGGCGGTGGCGGGCTGCGCAACGATATCATCGCCTATTACGCCAAGT
>DATHNU010000214.1:0-5897 GCA_035485695.1 Reyranella sp.
AACGGCCCGGGCTCCTTGCCGGCCAACGTCAAACCGAGAAGATCCCTGATCTGGCTGGCGAAGATGATGACGGCGATGCCAGCGGTGAAGCCCACGGTCACCGGATAGGGAATGAACTTGATGAAGGTGCCGAGTCGCAGGAAGCCCGCCATCATCAGGAAGATGCCGGCCATCACTGTCGCCAGCAGCACGCCGTCGATGCCGTGGCGATCGACCGCCGAGGCGACCAGGACGATGAAGGCGCCGGCCGGGCCGCCGACCTGGAAACGGCTGCCGCCCAGCGCTGAAATGAGGAAGCCACCGACGATCGCCGTGAACAGTCCGCGCTCCGGCGTGGTGCCGGAGGCGATTGCGATTGCCATAGAGAGGGGCAGCGCCACGATTGCCACCGTGAGGCCCGCCATGGCATCGGCCCGGAAAGCCGCAAACCCATAGCCCTCGCGCAGCACCGTCACGAGCTTCGGCATGTAAAGCGCGGCGAAGCTTGGTCGCTCGATCAACGGGACAGACGAATGTTCAACCGTCATTTGACTGAATAATTGTGTATAATAAGCCTTTACCATGCCGACTGGCCTGTCGTCACGAAGCAAGAATCACGCTCGTTTCGACAAGGCTCAGAACGCGCCGGTCCGGGAGCGCTCGCCCTGGGCTTTGCGGATTTCGTGGAAGCCATCGACCGTGCGGCTGATGATCTCGGCGACCGGCAGCACTTCGTGGATCAGGCCAACCGTCTGGCCGGCGAGCGCCAGCGAGGCTTCCATGTCGCCGCCAAAATAGACGTCCTTCACGCTCTTGAAGATCGCACGGTCGAACGAGCCCTCGCGGTCGATCGCCTTGGCGCGCTCGGTCCGGAGCGCGCGCACGCAAGGCGTCGACTTGCGGTTCAGCATCACCGTACCGGTATCGTCGGACTCGATGATCGCCTGCTTGTAGTTCCGGTGCACCGGGCTTTCGGCGGCGCTGACGAAGCGCGTGCCCATCTGGATGCCCTCGGCGCCCAGCGCGAAGGCCGCCGCCATGCCGCGGCCGTCACAGATGCCGCCGGCAGCGATGATCGGCACATCGGTCCGCTCGCGCACGCCCTGCAGGAGCACGAGAGTGGAAACATCGTCGGGATTCTTGAAGCCGCCGCCCTCGCCGCCTTCGACGATCAGCCCGTCGACTCCCGCGTCGACCGCTTTCAGCGCCGAGGAGAGGTTGGGCACGACGTGATAGACGATGAGGCCCGCCGCCTTGAGCGTGGGCAAGAGCTTGGCCGGCGAGCCGGCGGATGTCGTGACGAACTTCACGCCGCATTCGGCCACCAGGTCGACGATCCGCGGCTCGCGGATGAACAGGATCGGCAGGTTGACGCCGAACGGCTTGGTCGTCAGCTCCTTCATTCTGGCGATCTCGGCCAGGCACTGGTCGACCTCGCCGCTCGAGGTCTCGATGATGCCGAGGCCGCCGGCATTGGACACCGCCGAGGCGAGCTGGCTGCGGGCGATCCAGCCCATCGGCGCCTGCACGATCGGATACGCAACGCCGGTATGGGCGAGCACGCGGTTCATTCCTGTAGTCCTCTTCTCATTTGCCTCCCCGCGCGGAGCGGGGAGGTGGCGCGCAGCAAACGCATGACCAATCCACCCTGCGGGCACCTCCCCAACTTCGTCGGGCGGAATCTCATGGCAGGGTGCGGGCACGCTCGTAGGCGGCGGTGAAATTGAGCGGCGTGTCGCCGCGACAGGGCGGCGCGCGCTTGGGATCGGGCTCTTCGACGAAGGCGTCGCGCAGGCGGGCCGCGCACGTATCCTGAATGACCACGCCGTGGCCCTGGGCACGGAAGACGACATGGCGCGACGACGGCAGGTGGCGCGCAGCCTCGCGGCCCCAGGCGGGAGGCGTCAGCCAGTCGAAAGTGCCGCTCAGCAGCAGGGTCGGAACGGCGACCTTGACCGGCTGGCGCTCAGAGGCGGGTGCGGCGGGCACGCGCCACACCGGGCAGAAGGCCGGCGACTTGCTGGTCCGCGCATTGAAGCCGTAGACACCGCTCGTCTCGATCATCTTGCGGCGCGCCGGCCGGTCGACCGCCGCCCAGGTCTCGCGGCACTCGATGCTGTTGTAGAGGCCGTCGAACTGCTGGGCGTTCTGTTCGAGCAGGCCGCCGTCGCTGCTCTCGAGATCCTCGGCGAACATTTTCAGCAGCCTGATGTCGCCGCGCGGGACCGCGGCCACGGCCTCGGGAATCAACGCCGCCTCGCCCTCGCGCATCATGTGCAGCAGCACCATGAGGAGCTTCGGTCCATCGAGCCTCACCGGCTGCGGGCCGTCCTCGAGCTGGAGGGTGAGCTCGACCGGCTTCTGCTCGGCAGCCTCGATCGTGCTCTCGACGGAACTGCGCAGGCTGGGATGGCGCTCGCGGCAGAGCGGATCGGCGGCACATTCGGCATAGAGCTGCTCGAAGGCCTGGCGCACGATCTCGGGCTCGTTCTGCTCGCCGTTGACCTGGGGCGGATAGACACCGTCGAGCACCGCCGCCCGCACCAGGTCGGGATGGCGCCGCATCACTTCCAGCCCCCAGCGCGTGCCGTAGGACACGCCGTAGATGTTGATCTTGGCAAGCGACATGGCGCTTGCCAGGTCGGCCACGTCGTCGGCCAGGGCCGGCGTCGTGTACATCGACAGGTCGATCTTGCGCTTGTCGAGGCTGGCGCGGCAGCGCACCAGGATGTCGCGCTCCTGCTGGTCGGTCACCGCCCGGCGGCGGGCCTTGCCGGGATCGCTGGTGCGCGGATCGAAGCAGTCGAGGTTGGGCGTGGTGCCCCCGGCGCCGCGCTGGCTCACGATGACGACATCGCGGCGGCGGCGGATGACGGCGGTCTCGTTCCACCAGTCGCCTTCGGCCAGCGCATCGGCGCCGGGACTGGAAGCCACCAGGGGCGCATCGCCGGGACCGCCCGAAAGATAGAACAGGGGCTCCGCGCCCACGGTGCGCTTGGCCTTCAGCACGGCGATCTTCAGGCGCACCTCGCGGCCCTCGGGCTGCTCGCGATTCTCCGGCACGATCAGCGTGAAGCATTCGACCCGGTCGCCGCGCGGCGGCTTGAAGGCGCAGCGCTCGCGCTCGAGCTTGGGCGACGCGAACGCGCCGCCGGGAAGCACCAGCAGGGCCGCTAAGAGGCCGCCCGCCAGACCGCCCTGTAGCCACAATCGGACCATGGCTATGTTGTGCCACATCAGAGCTTGTGGCGGCATGAAGTAATTCTATGGAAGGAGCCCGGGCGAACGTCTTGTCAGGACCCACCGTCCGCCGCAAGTTGACCGCATGAGTTCCCGTTCCTACTGGACCGCCGTTTGGTGCGGTTTTCTCGTCCTCACCATCGGCCTGGGCGTTCGCCAGAGCTTTGGCATCTTCCTGAAGCCGGTCTCGGCCGAGCTTCATGTCGGCCGCGAGCTGTTTTCCTTCGGCACCGCGCTGTCCATGCTGCTGATGGGCGCCGTCGCCCCGTTCTCGGGGCGGCTGTGCGACCGTTTCGGCTCGGCGCCGACCATCGCCGGTGGCGGCGCGCTTTACGTGCTGGGCATGATCGTGACCGCCACCATGCACAGCGGCGCCATGCTGATCCTGGGCAACGTCCTCGTGGGTGTCGGCCTGTCGGCGGCGTCCTTTGGGCCGGTGCTGGGTGTGATCCTGCGGGTGGCGCCACCGGCAAAGGCGGCACTGGCCGTCGGCATCTGCTCGGCCGGCGGCTCGTTCGGTCAGTTCTTCATCGTGCCGCTGGCGGCGGTGCTGCAAGGCCATCTCGGCGGCTGGCGGCCGACCATGTGGGCGCTGACGGGCCTCGCGGTGCTAATCATGCTGCTGTCGATCGGGTTGAATGACAGCAAGGAGATCGCGGCCGCCAAGCGGGCCGGCGGCGATCGCCAGTCGGCCGGCTCGGCGCTCTCCGAGGCCTTCAGCCAGCGCAGCTACGTCTTGCTGGTAATCGGGTACTTCGTCTGCGGCTTCCATGTCGCCTTTGTCGGCGGCCACCTGCCGGCCTACATCTCCGACAAGGGGATCGGCCTGTCGCTGTTCGGCATGACTCTATCGCCGGCCGAGCTGGGCGGCTGGTCGATCGGCATGGTCGGCCTGTTCAACATTGCCGGCTCCATCCTGTGGAGCGCGATGGGCGCCCGGCACAAGCGCAAGAACCTTTTGTCGTTGCTCTACCTGCTGCGTTCGCTGGTGTTCCTGGGCTTCGTCCTGGCGCCGCTGTCGGCGGCCTCGGTGCTGATCTTCGCCGGCGCGCTGGGCTTCCTGTGGCTGGGTACGGTGCCGCTCACCACGTCGCTGGTCGGCTTTATCTTCGGACCTGTCCATCTCACCATGCTGAACGGCGTCGTCTTCTTCGGCCATCAGGTCGGCAGCTTCGTCGGCGGCTGGGGCGGCGGCCTGATGTTCGACCTGCGGGGCAACTACGACCTGATGTGGTGGATCTCGATCGCCCTCGGCCTCGTTGCGGCGGCGCTGCACTGGCCGATCGTCGAGGAGCGGCTCACGCGGCCGATCGGCGCGTTGCCGCAACCGGCATGACCCTGAGCTGGCGCTCCTTTTTGCTGTGGGGCGCGGCCTCCTTGGTGGTCGTGGCGACGGTCTGGTCGTTCCTCCTGTGGGGGCTTAACGGCCCAGCCTATCTGGTCGATCTGATCGCCGCGTATTGCCTTTGAGCTTCCATCGCGGCTCCCTCCGCTTCTCACTCATGCTCCTCTCCCCCGTTAGGGGGAGAGGTTGGGTGAGGGGGTTGCACGCGCCGTTCGACGCCCCCTCACCTAGCCTCTCCCCCAAACGCGGGAGAGGAACATGAAGAAGAGAAAGCGGGGAGGCGCCGCCCGACTACAGCACGAACTTGCTGAGGTCGGCGTTCTTGGCGAGCGCGCCTACCTTGTCGCGCACATAGGTGGCGTCGATCTCGACCTTGCGACCGGGACTGTCGGACGCGGTGAAGCTGATTTCCTCCAAAAGCTTCTCCATCACCGTGTGCAGCCGGCGCGCGCCGATATTCTCGACCGATTCGTTGATGTCGGCCGAGAGCTTGGCCAGCTCGTCGATGGCGTCCGGCTTGAATTCCAGCTCGACCTTCTCGGTCGCCAGCAGCGCCTTGTACTGCTTGACCAGGCTGGCCTCGGGCTCGGTCAGGATGCGGCGGAAATCATCCTGGGTGAGCGAGGCCAGGCTGACCCGGATCGGCAGGCGGCCCTGCAGCTCGGGCAGCATGTCGGAGGGCTTGGCCATATGGAACGCGCCGGAGCAGATGAACAGCACGTGGTCGGTCTTCACCGGGCCGTGCTTGGTGTTCACCGTCGTGCCCTCGATCAGCGGCAGCAGGTCGCGCTGCACGCCCTCGCGGCTCACATCGCCGCCGCCGCGGAACTCGCTGCGCGCCGTGATCTTGTCGATCTCGTCGATGAAGACGATGCCGTTCTGCTCGACCGATTCGCGAGCCTCGCGCACGACCCTCTCCTGATCGAGGAGCTTGTCGCTCTCCTCGCGCATCAGGGTCTCGTAGGATTCGGTCACCGTCATCTTGCGCTTCTTGGTGCGCCCGCCGAACGCCTTGCCCAGCATGTCGCCGATATTGATCATGCCGACCGACGCGCCGGGCTGGCCCGGCACCTCGAACTGCATGGGCGCGCCCTGATCGGCGACCTCGATTTCGATCTCGCGTTGGGCGAGCTCGCCGTCGCGCAGCTTGTGGCGGAAGCGCAGCCGCGTCTCCTCGCTGGCGCCGGTGCCGCACAGCGCATCGAGCACACGATCCTCGGCGGCAAGCTCGGCCTTGGCGCGCACATCCTTGCGCAGGCGCTCGCGCGCCATGTCGATGGCCGCTTCCATCAGGTCGCGGGCGATCTGCTCTACGTCGCGGCCGACATAGCCC
>DATHNU010000215.1:0-16587 GCA_035485695.1 Reyranella sp.
AGCTCGGCCGCCCGGCGATCGATCTCGCGCAGCTTTTCGCGCAGCGCCGCCAGGTCGAGCGCCGCGACCGGCGTGGCGAACTCGGCGGTGACCTCGTGCTCGATCGGCGCCGCGAGCAGGCCCGCGGCCGACAGCACGCCCGGAAGGCGCGGCACGACGATGCGACTGATGCCGAGCTCGCGCGCCAGGGCCGTCGCATGGAGGCCGCCGGCGCCGCCCAGCGGGACCAGGGCATAGGTGCGCGGGTCGATGCCCTGGCGCACCGAGACCAGCCGGATGCCTTCGGCCATCTGCGCGTTCAGCACGCGATGGATGCCCAGCGCCGCCTCCGCCGTGGTCATGCCGAGCGGCCTTGCCACCTGGCGGTCGACCGCCTCGACCGCCTTCTGCGGCTCGAGCTTCAGCCGGCCGCCGGCAAAGAAGGCGGGATCGAGATAGCCCAGCACGATCGACGCGTCCGTCACCGTCGCGTCCTGGCCGTCGCGACCGTAGCAGGCGGGACCCGGTTCCGAGCCGGCCGACTGGGGGCCGACGCGCAGGCCGCCCGACGCGTCGAGATGCGCGATGCTGCCGCCGCCGGAACCGATCGTAGTCACGTCGACCATGGCCACGCGCACGGCGTAGCCGCCGATGACGCCTTCGGACCGCAGCATGGGCTTGCGCCGGCTGACCAGGGCGATGTCGGCCGACGTGCCGCCGACGTCGATCGTGATCAGGTCGTCGGTCGACGCCGACGCGCCCACCATCTGGCCACCGATCACGCCGGCGGCCGGACCGGACAGGAACAGGCGCACCGGCCGCTGGCGCACGACCTGGGCGCTCGCCAGCCCGCCGCGCGACTGCATCACCTGCAACGGCGCCTCGATGCCGGCCTGCGCGAGGCCTTCTTCGAGGCGCACCAGATAGGTATCCACCCGCGGCTTCAGATAGGCATCGAAGGCCGTGACGACCGTGCGTTCATATTCGCGGAACGCCGGATCGACCTCGTGGGAGAGCGACAGCATGAGCTTGGGATGGCGCGCCCGGATGAGCTCCGCCGCGCGCCGTTCATGGGCCGGATTGCGGAACGAGAACAGGAAAGCGATCGCGATCGCCTCAACGCCTTCTTCCACCAGCGCGTCCGCCGTGCCGACGACGGCCGCCTCGTCGATCGGCGTCAGGACCACGCCGTTCGCGTCGATGCGCTCGGCAATCTCCCGGCGATAGCGGCGCGGCGCCAGAAAGACCGGCGCTTCGGGCTCGAGGATGATGCGGTAGACCTCTGTCCTCAATTGCCGTCCGATCTCCAGCACGTCACGAAACCCTGCCGTCGTGAGCAGGCCGATGCGGGCGCCCTTGCGCTCCAGCACGGCATTGGTGGCGACAGTGGTGCCGTGCGCGAAGCGGCTCACATCGGCGGCGCCGACGCCCCATCGCTCGCGAAGCTCGGCGATGGCCTGGATGACGGCGGCACTGGGATCGCCGCGGCTCGTCGGCACCTTGAGGACGTGCATCCTGCCGCCGGACTCGCGGCACACGATATCGGTGAAGGTGCCGCCGATATCGACTCCAATCTCGAAACGGCGCCGGCTCCCGGTCGATGTCATGCAGCCCTGTCTTTCGCGGCGTTCCAGGGCGCACGGTCACACTGTTCGGATTCAGCCAGCATTCTTCCCCTCTCGCCTGTGCCGCTTCTGCCGGCTGAGCGTACCCGAACGTCATCCTCACGCCAGCGCGGCGAGTGCCCGCGCCCATCAGCCCGGCTCGCCGACTCCGCATCGTCATCAATTTCGACGTGCGAGGGGCGCGCCCGTCGGGAAAGGATCGCTGACCGGCCGGCCGTGGCAAGATCAGCGGCAACGACAGGAAACAGGAACACCCTATGCCTCGCATGACCGGCGGCGACGCCATTGTCGATTCTCTGCTGCGCCACGGCGTCGATACGATCTTCGGCCTGCCGGGCGTGCAGATGTACGGATTGTTCGACGCCTTTGCGCGCAACGCCAACCAGCTCCGGGTGCTGAACGCACGGCACGAGCAGACCACGGCCTACATGGCGATGGGTTATGCCCAGTCGACGGGCAAGCCGTCGGCCTTCACGGTGGTGCCGGGCCCCGGCGTGATGAACACGATGGGCGCGCTCACCACCGCGTGGGGCGTCAACGCGCCGGTGATGTGCATCACCGGCCAGGTGCCGAGCGCCATGATCGGCCGCGGACGTGGCCAGCTGCACGAGATGCCGGACCAGCTCGCCACGCTGAAGACCTTGCTGAAGTTCGCCGAGCGCATCGAGCATCCCACCGAGGCGCCGCAGGTGATGGCGCGCGCCTTCCAGGCAATGACCTCCGGCCGCCCTGGACCGGTCGCCGTCGAGATGCCGTGGGACATGTTCCCGGCCAGCGCCGACGTCACACCGATGGAGCCCCTGGGCAAGCGCGCCAATCCGCTGCCCGATCCCGAGAAGATCGCGGCACTCGCCAAGCTGGTCGACGGCGCCCGGGCGCCGATGATCTGGGTGGGCGGCGGGGCGGTCGATGCTGGCCCTGAGATCCTGGCCTTGGCCGAGAAGATCGGCGCGCCCGTCGTGTCGTTCCGCATGGGCAAGGGCGTGGTCGATTCCCGCCATCCGCTGTCGCTGAACACGCTGGGCGGCTTCGAGCTTTGGGACACGACCGACCTTCTTATCGGCATCGGCACGCGCCTCGACGTGCCGATCGCCCGCTGGGCGCCGGCGCCCGCCGGCCTCAAGATCGCGCGCATCGACATCGATCCCGCCGAGCATCGGCGGCAGCCCGTCGACGTGGCGATCACGGCCGATGCAGCCGACGGCACGCGTGCGCTGGCCGCCGCCGTCGCGCGCAAGGACGACGATCCGGCGCGCCGCGCCGCCATTGCCTCGGCCAAGGCGGCGGCGCTGGCGGCCATCGAGAAGGCCGATCCGCAATACTCGTTCATGAAGGTCCTGCGCGACGTGCTGCCCGACGACGGCATCGTGGTCGATGAGGTGACGCAGCTAGGCTACATCATCTGGTACGGCTATCCCGTCCATCAGCCGCGCCGCCTGGTCTCGTCCGGCTTCTCCGGCACCTTGGGTTACGGCTTCCCAACGGCGCTCGGCGTCAAGGTCGCAAATCCCGATCGTGCCGTGGTGTCGGTCACCGGCGACGGCGGCTTCCTGTTCGGCGGCTCCGATCTCGCCACCGCCAAGCAGTTCGGCATCAACCTGGTCACGGTGGTGGTGAACAACGCCTCCTACGGCAACGTGCTGCGCGACCAGCAGCGGCTCTACGAGGGACGCAATTCCGGCGCCCTGCTGCACAATCCCGACTTCCAGGACTACGCGCGCGCTTTCGGCGTCGGCGCCTGGCGGGTCGAGACCGCCGACGGGCTGCGCGGCGCGCTCAAGGAGGCGCTGGCCAGCGAGGCGCCGGCGGTCATCGAGGTCGTCTCCGACATCGCCAAGGACTATCCGCCCTACAAGTTCCACCAGCCCCGGCTCAGCTGAGGCATGATCGATCGGGACTATGACTACATCATCGTCGGCGCCGGATCGGCCGGCGCGGTGCTGGCGGCGCGGCTGAGCGAAGATCCCGCGGTGCGGGTGCTGCTGCTCGAGGCCGGACGCGATTTCCGAACCGCCGAAACGCCCGAGCATATCCGCATCCCCAACCCCATGCGGGCGATCGGCGACGACGACTATCGATGGCCCCATCTCGTGGCGCGCCGTACCGAGCGGCAGGAGCCGAAGCTCCTGTGGCGCGGGCGGGCGGTGGGCGGCAGCTCGACCATCAACGGCCAGATCGCCATCCGCGGCGTGCCCGACGATTTCGAGCGCTGGCGCGACGCCGGCTGCGCGGGCTGGGGCTGGTCGGATGTCCTGCCCTACTTCAACAGGCTGGAAACCGACGTCAATTTCGGCGACGCGCCCTATCACGGAAAGACCGGCCCGATCCCGGTCTATCGCGCGCCCATTCCCGACTGGGGGCCGGTGGATCGCGCTTTGAAAGAGGCCGCCGTCGGTCTCGGTTACGGCTGGTGCGAGGATCACAACGCGCCGGAGGGAACAGGCGCGTCGCCTTATGCCATCAACAGCCGCGCCGGTGTCCGCGTCTCGACCAACGACGGTTACCTGGAGCCGGCGCGCGGCCGCGCCAACCTCACCATCGTGGGCCATGCCCTGGTGTCGACGTTCCAGTTCGAAGGCAATCGGGCGCATGTGAGCGGCGTGCAGGTCGAGGTCGACGGCCAGGCGTTCGCGCCGCGTGCCACCCGCGAAGTGATCCTCGCCGCGGGCGCTATCCATTCGCCCGCGATCCTGCAGCGCTCCGGCATCGGCCCGGCCGCCTTGCTGAAATCGTTGGGCGTGCGGGTGATCGCCGATCTTCCGGTCGGCGAGAACCTGCTGGATCATCCGGCGATGCCCCTCTACCTGCACCTCAGGGAGGAGGCGCGGGTCGGCACCCTGATGCATCGCCACACCAATTGCTGCCTGCGCTATGCCTCGGGCCTGGTTGGCGCCGGCGAGAACGACATGATCGTCATCGCCGGCAACCTCGTCTCGCTGGAGGGTGGCGACACCTCGCGCGGCCGCCTGATCGTCTCGGTCTACCAGGCGTTCAGCCAGGGCCACGTGCGCATCACGACGACCGATCCGGGCATCGATCCCCGGGTCGACGAACGCATGCTGTCCGACGAGCGCGACCTTCTGCGCATGCGCGACGGCGTGCGCCGCCTGCGCGCGCTCGCGCTGCACGACAGCGTCCGCACCATCGCCATGCGCGTCGATTACGGTTCCACCGGGCGCTCGATCGACGACGCGCTCGATGCGGCGGAGCTGGACGACTGGCTGTTCGCCGAATGCTCCGACGCCCAGCATGCCAGCGGCACCTGCCGCATGGGCGCACGCGACGATCCGCGCTCGGTCGTCGATCCCGATTGCCGCGTCATCGGCTGTACGGGCCTGCGCGTGATCGATGCTTCCATCATGCCGGAAGTGGTGCGTGCCAATACCCACCTCACGACGGTGATGATCGCCGAAAAAATGGCCGACAGGCTCCGGTACTGAGCGTAGCGTTCTTGAAAGGGGGAAGCGATGGCAAAGGAAACCACTGTCGAACGGACGCGGCGCGCTTACGTGCCCGATGAGGCGTGGCTGGCGAAGCAGGTGCCCGAGCCGATCCTCGAGCCCGACCTGCCGATCGTCGATCCGCACCATCACCTGTGGGACCACCTCAACAACCGTTACCTGCTGGACGAGCTGCTGGCCGACACCGGCTCGGGCCACACCATCACCGCGACGGTCTATATCGACTGCCGCTCGATGTATCGCGGCGACGGGCCGGCCGAGATGAAGCCCATCGGCGAGACCGAGTTCGCCGGCGGCGTGGCGGCCATGAGCGCCAGCGGCATCTACGGCCCGACGCGCGCCTGCGCCGGCATCGTGTCCTATGTCGACATGACACTGGGCGCACGCGCCCGCGCGGTGCTGGAGGCCCATGTCGCCGCCGGCAACGGCCGCTTTCGCGGCATCCGTCACGCCGGCGGCTGGGACGCGAGCCCCGACGTGCGCAACAGCCACACCAACCCGCCGCAGGGACTCTATGGCCAGCCGGCCTATCGCGAAGGCGTGGCGCAGCTGGGCGCGCTCGGCCTGACCTACGAGGCCTGGCAATATCATCCGCAATTGAAAGAGGTGACGGCGCTGGCCCGCGTCGTGCCGCAGACCACCATGATCCTGAACCATTGCGGCGGGCCGCTGGGCATCGGACCCTATGCCGGCAAGACCGACGCCGTGTTCGCGACCTGGAAGGCCGACATGGCCGAGCTGGCGCGCTGCCCCAACGTGGTCGTGAAGCTGGGCGGCCTCGGCATGGATATCGGCGTGTTCGACCATATGCACCGGCCGGTGCCGCCGACCTCGCGCGAGATCGCCGACGCCTGGAAGCCGTGGATCGAAACCTGCATCGAGGCCTTCGGCGCCCCGCGCTGCATGTTCGAAAGCAACTTCCCGGTCGACAAGCTCTCGACCGGCTACGCCGTGCTGTGGAACGCCTTCAAGCTGATGGCGGCTGGCGCGTCGGCGGCCGAAAGGACGGCGCTGTTCAGCGGCACGGCCAAGCGCGTTTATCGGTTGCCGTGATGTACCCCAGACCTCACCCTGAAGAGCGCACGAAGTGCGCGTCTCGAAGGGTGGGCCACATTCTTGTCGTTGCCCATCCTTCGAGACGCCGCGCTGCGCGCGGCTCCTCAGGATGAGGTTTTCTGTGGAGAGAGACCCATGTTCAAGCGTGTCCTGATCGCCAATCGCGGCGAGATCGCCATCCGGATCGCACGGGCGGCGTCCTCGCTGGGCGTCGATTCGGTCGCCGTCTTCACGGCGGCCGATTCCCTGTCGCTGCACACCAGGCTCGCTGGCACGGCGCGCGAGATCGGCGCGGCCGGTGGCGATCCGGTGCGCGGCTACCTCGACATCGACGCCGTCGTCGCCGCGGCCAAGGCAAGCGGCAGCGACTGCGTCCATCCGGGCTACGGCTTCCTGTCGGAGAATGCCGGCTTCGCCCAACACTGCCAGGCCGAGGGGTTGCGATTCGTCGGGCCAACCGCGGCCACCCTGGCGTTGTTCGGCGACAAGGTGCAGGCCCGCGCCTTTGCCCAGGCGCAGGGGATTCCGGTCGTGCCCGGCGCGCCGGCGGCACTGGCGTCGAGCGACGCGGCCAAGGCGCTGGCAAAATCCATCGGCTACCCGGTGATGCTGAAAGCCTCCGCCGGCGGCGGTGGACGCGGCATGCGTATCGTGACGAGACCTGAGGAAATGGACGAGGCCTTCGCGCGCTGCCAGGGCGAGGCAGAAGCCGCGTTCGGCGATCGCGCGCTCTTCCTGGAGAAGATCGTGCCGCGGCCGCGGCACATTGAGGTCCAGGTGCTGGGCGACGGCCAGGGCAATGTCGTGCATCTCTTCGAACGCGACTGCTCGGTGCAGCTGCGCAACCAGAAGGTCGTCGAGATCGCGCCCGCGCCCAACCTCGAGGCGGGCCTGCGCGAGCGCATGCTGGCCGACGCGGTCACGCTTGCCCGCGCCGCGCGCTACGAGAATGCCGGCACCGTCGAGTTCCTGGTGAACCCCGAGACCGGCGAGCACTTCTTCATCGAATGCAATCCGCGCATCCAGGTCGAGCACACGGTCACCGAGCAGGTCATGGGCTTCGACCTCGTCGAGGCCCAGTTCCGCATCGCCGCGGGCGCCTCGCTCGAGTCGCTGGGCCTGGCCGACCAGAAGTCCGTCGGCCTGCCGCGCGGCTATGCCGTGCAGGCGCGCGTCGTCGCCCAGGGCACCGGCACGCTCACCGCCTATCGCGAGCCGTCGGGGCCCGGCGTGCGGGTCGATGCCTGCGGCTACCTCGGCCTGGCGCCGCCGCCGCAGTTCGATCCGCTGCTGGCCAAGTTGATCTGCCAGTCGGGTTCCTCGGGCACCTTCGAATCGGCCGTCGAGCGGACACAGCGCGCGCTCGACGAGTTCCACATCGTGGGCCTGCCGACCAATGCCGACCAGCTGCGCGCCATCCTGGCGCATCCCGAGTTCCGGGCGGGCAATGCACGCACCACCCTGCTCTCCGAGGCCATCGATCCGCCGAAGGCGAAGGCGGGCGCGCTGCAGTTCCTCGACCAGCAGGTCGCAGCGCTCGGCCGCGGGCGAGGGGCCACGACCGTGCCGCCGGCCCGTCCGCTGCCGGTGCCGCCCGGGCACGAGGCCATCGAAAGCCCGCACGCAGGCTCCGTCGTCGAGGTCAAGGTGCGCGAGGGCGGCCAGGTGAAGCCAGGCGACCTGCTGTTCGTCGTGAGCGCCATGAAGATGGAGACATCCGTTGCGGCACCCTGCGCCGGCACCGTCGCGACCTTGGCGCCGCTTGCCGTGGGCGACACGGTCGAGGGCGGGCAGATCCTGGCCGTCATCAAGCCCGCGGCCGGCGCCCCCCGGGCCGCTCCAACCGTGACGGCGGACGAAAGCTGGACGCCTATGCTGGACAAGGTCGCGGCCCTGCAGGCGATCGCCCACAAGCGCCTGGCGCCCGGCTCGAACGATCCGGGCGTGGTGCGCCAGCGCAACCGCCGCAAGCTCACCTGCCGCGAGCGGATCGACGTTCTTCTGGATCCCGGCAGCTTTCGCGAAATCGGCAGCCTCGCGGGCTTCGCCAGCTTCGACGAGGACGGCGACGTCGCCGAATTCACACCGGCCAGCCATGTCGGCGGCCAGGGCCGCATCGACGCCCGCGCCTGCATCGTGTGCGCCGACGACTTCACCTCGCGCGGCGGCCATGCCGACGGCGCGATCGGCCAGAAGTCGCGCTATCTCGACCGGCTGTCGATCGAGCTTAGAACGCCCTCGATCCGCCTGCTCGACGGCTCGTCGGGCGGCGGCAGCGTCGCCACCATGGTGCCCAGGCAGGCCGGCGCGGCCGACGCCTCGGTCCAGGAAAGCACGGGCGCCATCAAGGCCGGCCGGCCAAGGGTGGTGGGCGGCGGCGGCTCGTTCCTGCCCGGCCATCTCGGCAGCACCTATTACACCGAGCAGCTCGCCACGGTGCCGGTGGTCAACCTGCTGCTGGGCAGCGTGGTCGGCATCGGCGCGGCCAAGGCGGTGCTCGGCCACTTCTCGGTGATGGTGCGCGACATCTCCCAGCTCTTCGTCGCCGGCCCGCCGGTCGTCAGCCACGCCATGGGCTACGAGGTCACCAAGGAAGACCTGGGCGGCTGGCACATCCATTGCCGCAACGGCTCGGTCGACAATCTGGCGGAGTCCGAAGAGGAAGCCATGGCGATGACGCGGCGCTTCCTGTCGTACCTGCCGTCGAGCGCCTACGAGGCGCCGCCGGTCGTACCGACGACAGATCCCGCCGACCGCCGCGAGGAGGAACTGCTGACGCTGGTGCCGCGCAAGCGCACGGCGACCTTCGACGTGCGGCGCGCGATCCGGCTGATGGCCGACAAGGATTCCTTCTTCGAGATCGGGCCGCTCTGGGGCACCGACCAGGTCACCGGCTTCGTGCGCATGGCCGGCCATCCGATGGGCGTCATCGCCTCGGACAGCCGGCATGAGAACGGCGGCGCGCTCACCGCCGACGGCTGCGACAAGCTCCGCCGGCATCACGACCTCTGCGACCTCTTCCACCTGCCGATCCTCAACCTCGTCGACAATCCGGGCTTCGCGGTCGGCATCGAGCACGAGATCGCCGGCACGATCCGCAAGGGCGGCGAATGGATGGTGGCCTTCGCCCAGGTGGCCGTGCCGATCTTCACGGTGCTGATGCGCCGCAGTTTCGGCGTCGCCGGCAACAACTATGCGACGCCCCGGTCGGCGGCCTCGGTGCGCGTGGCGTGGCCGGCGGCCGACGTCGGCGGCATCCCGGCGGAAGGCGGCATCGAGGCGGCCTACAAGCGCCAGCTCGCCGAATCGGTCGATCCGGCCGCGCTGCGCGCCGAGATCAACGCCCGCATCGAGAGCGTGCGCGGCCCGATCGGCCCGCTCAACCGCTTCGAGATCGAGGAGATGATCGATCCGCGCGACACCCGCCGGCTGGTCTGCGACTGGATCGCCGACGCCTACCGGATCGTCGCCCAGCCCTCGCGACTGGTGCCGCGCGCGCTGCAGTTCAGGCCTTAGATCGACTGTCTTCAGATCAACTGTCGTCTTGGGCGTAGCGAAGGCCTGCCCTGAGCGTAGCCGAAGGGACCTCATCGCCGCTTGCCGACGGCATGAGATCCTTCGCTCCGCTTAGGATGCCAGGGACTCACACCGTCATTGCGGACAAGGCGATCGAGCTAGAGCCAGTCTTGCCAATTTTCCTCCCAGTTGCGCCTCGTAAGTCGAACACTTCGCCTCGGCAATTCAAACTCTGGCTGTATACTTTCAGACAACGAGCAGAGGTCCGAGGACGCCTTGTCATCACCGTGGTGGTCGATCCCCCAGGCAATCATCTGGATCGTGACGCGCAGCGAGTCTCAGGTGTTGCGAGCCGATGGCGTCCGGACGGTGGCCGGGCTTAGGCGCATGACAGGAATGAGGCGGGCATCGGGCCTCGATGAGCCTCCTGTGTCCCTTGCGGCCGCGCCGGATGAACTGCTGCAAGCCCGGCAGGCTCGGCGCATTGCGCTTTTCGGGTGCAAATGGGGCAAGGAACCGTCGCGATTGATCCTGGGACCCAGAGGTCTTGGCCTTCGTGACTATCGCGGAGAAGTGTGTCTCGGCGACAGGACCCACTACTTCGATACGCGTCCGTTCTGGTCGAACCTGTCGGTACGCGCCGACGATTGCAAGCGGTGCTGGCCCGAGCCTGCCACGCGGACGCAGCCGGCCTCTGGGCCCTTGGCAACCGCACGCCGTCCCGCGGACGGCCAAGTGCGCGCGTTCATTGAAGAGAAGCGGAAAGCACTCAGAGCAGAACGAAAGAGAGCGGGCCGCGACGTGCTGCTGAGAGCGGCCATGAGCCACTTTGGCCTGTCGCGAAAAGTGGCTCTCGATGTCTGGAACGGCGTACCGCGTGATCGCAAAGGTGGGCGGCCGACGAAGGACAAAACCTGATCCCGACCGACCGATCGCAAAAAAAGTGAGGTAAACCGGGCCTCAAAACATGGATTCCCGAAACGTGGCAACTCCACGTTTCAGGTCCAGGTTTTTGATCGTGAATTCTCCAGGTCGCCAACTTGGAGATCTCGCGATGTTCAACTTCTCTCTTTACCCCTACGCGCGCTGGCTTCTCGACAGATCGCAGGCCGACGTGCCGGGCTTCAACATCGATGAAAGCGAGGTTCCACCGGGCGATGGGACTCCGACCGGCGGAATGCTTGCGGCACCGCCGACGCCACAGTCTCCGAGCTGGCCGCGAGCGCCGGGGCTCATGCTGGGTTCCCCAAACGCACTGAACTCAGCTCTGTCGACTGACGCGCCAGGATTGCGGATCACACCGTGGAACAGCTTCCCTGGTTTTCATCTCGACCCTCAAGATGAACTGACCAACTTCAGCCTCAACGAAGATGACAGTTCGCGAGAAGGAACTTGGCCCGGCGAAACATCTCCGGATGCGACGACGCCCGAGTATGGCGACAGCGCGCCAACGTGGACTCTCCCGCCAGGCGTGGAGGACCCGGCCCAACGAGTGCCATCGGAGATTCCTGATTGGCTCTACAAGCTGATCAGCACGCCGCTGCCGCCGTTGTCGACTGCCGTCGATCCGCAGACTCGGCGGCGCATCGTGCCCTATGGGCCGCTGGTCAACCCAGTCGGATCTTATCAAGGCACAGACCAGAACATGCCCACTGCGGGGAACGTGCCTCCCTACGTCGGTGGCATCAACTCGTTGCCGGACCTGAGGTCAACTGAAGCGCGCAGGGCCGAACAATGGCCGTTTTCCCCCACGTCTGACCGACCGGCGGGCATCAATGCCCGCACCGGCGCTGCCATCGCGCAGAACACCAATCCCCAATCGGCGGCCCGCGCAGCGACTTGGAACAATCGACTCCAGCCCCCGGCGGTCGGTCAGCCATATGCCCAAGTGAACGGTGGCAAACTCCAGGATCCATTGAGTGTCGGCATGGCGCGGCAAGAGCCGAGCGTTCTGCCGACACTGTCGGTCAGGCCCGCCGCAGATCCCAACTTTATTCTCGCGAACTCTGGTGACGCTGATGTCCAGCGGCCGCAGCAACAGGGACTGCCGCCGCAAAACAAACAACCGCAACAGCAAATTCCGGCGTCATCGCCCGGCACGCCAGATGCGGGTCGCACTCCTGAGAAGCCTGGCACCGAAATGACGGCGGCTGAACGCCAGCCCGACCAAGAGCTCTCGCCGTTCATCGAGGAGTGCCGGCGCGCCGCAGCCGATCTGACGCAAGAACTTGCGCGCGTTGCCACGCGCTTTGGAACCCGCGTCTATGAAGACACGATCCTAAAAATCGGACGCGATATAGCGCGTCTTGCAGAGCGTTTTGCCGACGACCCGGGCGAGACGGCCGCAAGCCTCGTCGACAGTTTTCCGCAGACGCGAGTAGAGGGAGAGCTTTTTGCTGGCTTTGCGGCTCTATTCACCATCTTGGCGAATGCGGCGCGCGGTCTCGAGTTTGAGCTAGATGTGCTCAAGGCGTTGCAAGCCGCAAAAAATCGAACCAAAATTGGAGTCAAAGGTGTGGGTCGATCCATCCCGGACATCTTGAACGGGGGCGTTACGGAAATAAAAAGCGGGGTGGAAATAGACAGTTCAACGCAGCTAAGAACACAGGCTGCCTGGGCTAAAGAGCATGGAATGACATTCAACCTTATCGTGGGTCCGGCCACGCGACGCGTCAGCGAGAGCGTAAGAGAGCTAGTTTTCGATACTGGAGGAACAATCCAAAGGTTTGATCCCGCGACCCGTTCCTTTACACCGTTCAAATGAGCGACACGTTCTTCGAAATCCTAAGCCCTCTTCCTCTCAACAGGCAGGAGGATGCCCGGAAACTATTTCAGCTCTGGGCCGAAAACGCATTTCAATTCCTGCCAGACCGATGGGGGCTTTACGAACCTTTGCGGCATCACTTTTCAATGTCGTCTTTGGATGAGGCAATTCGCACCTGGGAATTCAATTTTCTCGTGAAGAGAAACGCCTCCCCAAAGCTCCAAGGTTATATCTCCATGCAGTATGGTCCACATCGGAGCCACAGCGTTTGGTCCATTAGTCTGGACGGCAAAGATTTTGACCAACCTGCATTCTGCAGACTGCTGGATCGTTCTGCTGCTGCGTTCTCAGCAGACTTTGGCCTCATCCACACGGTCATAGAGGCCGACACGTCAAGAGGCCGGGAGCACGGCTCAGTCAGCTTCTTGGATATGGCCAAGACTGAAAAGTCCCTCTATGTTGCCAGTCCAATGCTAAAAAAATGCGTGCCGGACATCTATTGGACGACAGTGTTTGGCAGGCCGTATGTGAAGTTATTTTCCCGCGAACGGCTTCTGTCCTGTCCGGCCCATCGCACAAAGGAACTGGATAGTGGCGCGATTGTCATCCAGCTGACGCCGGAGCTGAAAGACATCGCCGTCGAGCAAGCAGCATTTGAACGGGTGAGGCAAGACGCCCGAAATCATCTCAACAATGATGCGTTCTTCGATCCCGCCAAGGGGCTGGACTATCAATACAGAGTCCCTGAGTTCGTGTGGGGACCCATCCTTCACTGAAATCGAGACGCATCGCTGCGCGATGCTCCTCACGGTGAGGTGGTGTGGTTCAAGCCTTCCGTATCCGCGCTCGGCTCCTGATCGGAAGTTTCTGCACAGCCAGAAGATGCGCAACAGGAGTTGCGCGCTCCCAGCAGAGATTCTCCCTCACACCGGGACCTTCCGATGATGCTCGGTCGCGCCCTGGTAGGCGTGCCCGATGCGGTAGAGCAGCGCCTCGTCGAACGGCCGGCCGATCAGCTGCAGGCCGATCGGCGCGCCGTTCGAATCGAAGCCGCAGGGCACCGACAGCGCCGGCAGGCCGAGCGTGTTGAAGGGCCGCGTCAGGCCGGTGAAGCGCGCCACCATGCTGAGCGTGGCGGGCCCGCCCGACGCCTCGACGTCGGTCTCCGCGATGGTCGGAATGGGGAAGGGGATGGCGGGCAGCAGCACGGCGTCGACACCGGCCATCGCCGTGTCGAGGAACTCGCGCACGAAATGCGCGCGCAGGCGGAGCGCGTCGATGTACTGCGTCGCCGGAATGAAGAAGCCCGCCTCCATGCGCGTGCGCACCTGGTTGGCGTAGGGCGCGTCGGCCTCCATCCACGGCCGGTGCATGGCGGCCGCCTCGCACTTCACCATCACCTCGGCGGAGCGATAGAGCGCGGTGAAGTCGGGCATGGTGGCCGGCGTGATCTTCGCCCCGAGCTTGCCCAGCGCATCGGCCGCCGCCTGGATGGCCGCGCCGATCTGCGGGTCGACCGGCGCCACCCCATCGGGCAGCGACAGGCCGATCCTGAGGCCCTGCACGCCAACCTCGAGCAGCGCCTCGTAGTCGGGCACGGGCTTTTCGCTGGTCGTCGAATCGTCGGGGTCGTGGCCGGCGACGATGCCCAGCATGCGCGCGTTGTCGCGCACGGTGCGGGTGAGCGGGCCGACATGGTCGAGGCTCCACGAGCGCGCCACGGCGCCGGCGCGGCTGACGCGGCCGTAGGTCGCCTTCATGCCAACCACGCCGCAGGCGGCGGCCGGCAGGCGGATCGAGCCGCCGGTGTCGGAACCGAGCGCGCCATAGACCATGCGCGCCGCCACCGAGGCGCCCGAGCCGCTCGAGCTGCCGCCGGTGACGCGCTTCTCGTCCCACGGATTGCGGCAATGGCCGTGATGCACATTGTGGCCGGTCGGGCCGGCCGCGAACTCGGCCATGTTGAGGAAGCCCAGCTCGACCACGCCCGCCGCGTCGAGCTTTTTAAGCGCCGTCGCGGTGACCGGCGCCACCCAGTTGCGCCGGATCTCGCTGCCGCCGGTCGAGAGCTCGCCCTTGCGGTAATACATGTCCTTGTGCGCCATCGGCACGCCGTGCAGCGGGCCGCGCCGCTTCCCGGCGGCCAGCTCCTTGTCCATCGCGCGCGCCTGCTCGAGCGCCTTGTCCTTGTGCAGGCGCAGGAAGGCGTTGGTGCGCGGCTGCCAGACGGCGATGCGCGCCAGGCACGCCTCGGTCGCCTGCACCGAGGTGATGCGGCCGGCGGCGATGGCGTCGGCGACGTCGCTGAGATCGCGCAGCGCCAGATCGTCGTTGATCCTTTCGTCGCTGATCATTTCGCCTCCCGCGCCATCAGGCTGGCGAAGGCGGCGGGCTCGTCGTCGAAGGTGAGGCGTGCCGCGGCGGCCTTGCGCACGGCGTCGTTTAGCACCTCGACCTCGGCCGCGATCTCGGCCAGGCGCTTGTCGTCATAGCTGAGGCCTTGCAGCTCCTTGGCGATGCCGGCCGCGGTGCGTGTCCTGTCGTCCATGAAACCTCCTCAGGCCGCCAGGCGGAGCGTGCGCTGGGCCAGCCGCGCCTGGTCTTGCGGGGTGAACGTCATGATCTTGCGGACCTTCTGGTCGAACTTCATGCCGACGGCTTCGGCGCAAGCCGCCAGTGTGCCGGTCTCGGCCTCGAACAGGAAGTGGGTGAAGACGAGCAGCTTGTCGGTGAAGGACGCGAGCCCGCTCATCACCACCAGCAGATCGCCGGCCTGCAATGGCCGGCGATAGTGGTTCAGCATCTCGACCACGACCGAGCCTTCGCCGCGCTCCTGCATCGCGCTGCGGTCGAAGCCGAGATGATTCCACAGCATGGGCGCGCCATCGGAGTAGCGGCCGAACTGATGGTGCGGCAGGAACGCGCCGCGCTCGTCGCACTCGGCGGGCGTGACCACGGTGCGGCCGATGTCGACCAGTCCGGTGCGCGCGGCATCGGCGAGCACGAGATCGGGCAAAGCGCGCTTGCCGACGCTGCGCGGACCGGCATTGGCCGGCAGCGCCATCCTTGCTTCTTCGGCGCGCGCGCGGAAGGGCTCGGGCCACGGCCTGTCGCTCGTGATGCGCCGGCGCATCGTGGCGGCGACCGTGCCGTCCGACGAATTGCGAATCTCGTGATAGGCCGTCAAATGGCGCTCGCCGATCTCGATCGGCGCCGACAGCACCTCGACGCCATCGACTTCGCGGAACTCGCGCAGGTAGCGGACATGGTCCCAGGCGGCGCCGAGCGCCAGTCCTGCGGCGCGTTGCGCGCGCGGCCCGAGGCCCAGGCTGGCCAGCAGGTGAGCCGACGCCTCGTGGCCGAACTCGGTGTAGAACTGGACGTTCAGATGGTCGTTTTCATCGCACTGCCAGGTGTTCACGGCGGTGCTGAAAGTCGGGATCAGGCCGGGGCTCGACACGCTACGCTCTCTCTGGGTCTGTGGATGGTTGCCCCAAATGGCCTAAAAAGCCCCAAGAATCGACATTTTTCGTGGATTCCGGACTTGTGGGAAGGCGATTCGTGGATAATCTTGGGCCCGTCAACGCTGCCCTGGGGCGTCAGGAAGACGTTGGCGCAACAAGAAATGTAAGGGACCCCTCACTATGGCAACCGCACCCGCAACATCCAAGCCGTCCGTTCCGACCGTTCCGCTCTCGAAGGTCGCGGCCGAATTGGCAGAGAAGACCGGCATGACCAAGAAGGACGCCACCGGCGCCCTCGAAGACTTCATCGGTCTGGTCGTGAAGCACCTCAAGAAGGGCAACAAGGTCCGCATCACGGGCCTCGGCATCCTTCAGGTTCGCAATCGTCCGGCACGCATGGGCCGCAACCCGGCGACCGGCGAGGCGATCAAGATCAAGGCGTCGAAGAAGGTCGCCTTCCGCGTCGCCAAGGATCTCAAGGAAGCAATCTAGCTCCGTCTTCGACGGGGAAAGATCGGGCGGGTCCCGGCGCAAGCCGGACCCGCCCTTCTTTTTTCAAGCGGACCGCGGGCCTCCAGGCCCGCTTAAGCGCATTCACATGCGCGTATGATCATGAGCGGGCCTGGAGGCCCGCGGTCCGAAGATCTAATCCCGCCCGAAGCTCTTGCGCACGGCGCCCATCGCGCCGTCGGTCGCCTGCAGGGCGCGGTCGATGTCGGCGT
>DATHNU010000216.1:0-4477 GCA_035485695.1 Reyranella sp.
ATCCCTCTGAGCGGCCTGGCCAGCTTTGCCGTCCTCTTCGTAGGACAGGAGTTTTGCTATTACTGGTTCCACCGCGCTGCACACCGGGTGCGCTGGTTCTGGGCCACGCATGCGGTCCATCATTCGCCCAACGAGTTCAACCTGGGCATCGCCTATCGCTTCGGCTGGACCGGCAAGCTGGCGGGCAACGCCGTGTTCTTCGTGCCGTTGATCTGGCTGGGCTTTCCGCCGCAGGCGGTCTTCGCCACCCTGGCGCTCAATCTGCTCTATCAGTTCTGGCTGCACACCGAATGGGTGCCGAAACTGGGCTGGCTGGAATATGTCCTCAACACGCCCTCGCACCATCGCGTCCATCACGCCTCGAATGCCGACTATATCGACAGGAACTACGGCGGCGTGCTGATCGTGTTCGACCGCCTGTTCGGCACCTTCGCCGCCGAACGAAGCGACCTGCCGTGCCGTTACGGATTGGCGACGCCGCTGGTGTCCAACAACCCGATCAAGATCGCTTTCCATGAGTGGCTCAAGATCGCCAAGGATCTGCGCGGCGCGCGCACGGCACGGGAGGTGATCGGCTACCTGTTCGGCCCGCCCGCATGGCGGCCCGACAAGCCCGGCGCGATCGCCACGCCGCCGGCGGATGCCGTCACGCACTCGGGATGAGGCGGTGAGAACGGCGCACCGCGGATAGGCGTGCCGCGAACTGGATAGGGGCGGTTCAAGGCACGACCTACGTTCGATTTGCCGGCCCGCAGCGGTTTCCCGACCAGCCGCCGACCGGCAAGGACGCGGTGCCTGGACAATGAACAAGATGACAGCCGCTGCCGCGACGCTGGACAGTCGCGCGGCCTGGGTGGTGGCCACGGCGGCCCTCGTCATCCTGTCGATCGCCTACGGGGCGCCGTTGCTGGCTGCGGTAGCGCTGAAGCCAATTGCCGCCGAGTTCGGCACCGCGCGCGCTGCGGTCGCGGCCGCCCCGTCCTTCGCCTTCGTCGGCGCGGCCTTCGGCGGCATCGCCGCGGGCTGGCTGACCGGCTGGCTCGGCATCCGCCGGATCGTGCTGTTCGGAGCGGTGATGCTCGCCGCAGGTCTCGTCCTCTCCGCCTCCGGCGGGCTTTTCCAGCTCTATGCGGGACACGGCGTGCTGATGGGCCTGTTCGGCACCTCCTGCATGTTCTCGCCGATCATGACCTATGTCAGCCGCTGGTTCGATCGCAGCCGCGGCGCGGCGGTGGCCATGATCTCCTCGGGTCAATCGCTGGCCGGCGCCTTCTGGCCGATCGTGTTCCAGGCCGGCATCAGCGAGTTCGGCTGGCGCCGGACCATGCTGGCGTTCGGCTTGTTCGTGGGCGTCACGATCCTGGCGCTGGCGGCGATCTTCCTGCGTCCGCCGCCGCAGCCGCTTCCGTCGAAGGCCGGCGGTGGACGGGATCCGAAAGCAGGCGCGCCCGTCCTCGGACTGTCGCCGAACCTGGCCATGGTCATCCTGTCGGTGGCGATCTTCTGCTGCTGCGTGCCCATGGCCATGCCGTCGCAGCATATCGTGGCATTCTGCGGCGACTTGGGATTCGCCTCGCAGATCGGCGCCGCCATGCTGTCGGTGCTGCTCGGCAGCGCTTTCGTGGCGCGCCAGTTCTGGGGTTGGATCGCCGACCGCATCGGTGGCCTGCAGACGCTGCTGTGGAGTTCGATCGCGCAGGCGACGGCGTTGAGCGGCTTCCTGCTGACCAGGGACGAGGCCGGCTTGTTCGTGGTCTCCGCGGCTTTCGGTTTGGGCTTCTCCGGCCTGCTGCCGGCCTATGTGATCGCAGTGCGCGAATACTATCCGGTGAAGGAAGCGAACTGGCGGGTGCCGACGATCTATTTCGCCGGTTTCCTCGGCATGGCGGTTGGTGGCTGGGGCGCCGGCGCTCTCTACGATCACTTCGGTTATTACCTGCCCGCTTTTGTCACAGGCATCGGTTTCAACATCGTGAACCTGGTCATCCTGCTGACTCTGGTCTTTCGCCAGCGCGATAAAGGTGTGCGTGCAGCAATGGCTTGAACGCCTCGCGCTTTCCGGCGCCGAAATCGGCGTCCGACATGACCTAGATCATGTCGGGAGTGGGGCAGAGACGGTACTTATAAAGGTGGCTTTGCGGTGGGAGTAAGCCTACACAGCGCCTTCTTTTAAACTTAACCGTCGGTCGGGCCGGAATTTCCAGGCGCTGATCCGGCAATATCGGGGATCACGACCAGATGAAGAAGCTACTGTTGGCCACCACTGCGGCGCTGATCGCGCTGCCTGTCATGGCTCAGGCCCAGTCGCAGCCCAATCCCGGTATCTATATCGGTGGCGAGGGCGGGCTGAACTGGATGTTCAACACCACCGCCAACGTGCCGGGCTTCGGTGGCGCCGTGAACATCTATCCCGCTCTGGGTTGGGCGGCCGGCGGCATGATCGGCTACGACTTCGTCGGACCCCGCGTCGAGCTCGAAGGCATCTTTCGCCAAAACCAGGCGACCTTGCAGGCCGCTCCGGCTGGTTTCCAGCAGTTCACAGCGGGCGCCAACATCAATCAGACGGCCATCATGGCCAACGTGATGTACGACTTCCGCATGGGCTGGCCGATCGTTCCCTATGTCGGCGCCGGCGCCGGCATTGCCTTCGTCAATGCGTCCGCCCTGGGCGGCAGCACGTCGAGCACGCAGTTCGCCTATCAGGGCATCATCGGCGTGGGCTACGAAATCGACCAGAACTGGCGCTTCAACATCGACGGCCGCTACTTCGGCACGACCAACCCGACTATCAACAATCCGCTGATCGGCGGCGTCACCTACAACAACAACAACATCACGCTGATGGCGAGCCTGCAGTACAAGTTCGGCGCGCCGTCCGTGGCGCCCCCGCCGCCGCCGCCGCCGTCGGTTGCGCCGCCGTCCTTCATGGTGTTCTTCGATTGGGATCGCTCGAACCTCTCGCAGCAGGCCCTGACCACGATCCAGCAGGCGGCCAACGCCTTCAAGACCAAGGGCAACGCGCGCATCACGGCGACCGGCCATACCGACACGTCGGGCCCGGAGAGCTACAACATGGCGCTGTCGCTGCGTCGCGCCAATGCGGTCAAGGACGCTCTCGTTCGCGACGGCGTGCCGGCCCAGGCGATCACGGTCATCGGCAAGGGCGAGACGGGTCTGCTGGTTCAGACCGGCGACAACGTCCGCGAGCCGCAGAATCGCAGGGTCGAGATCGTCATCCAGTAAACGTCGAAACAGGCTTGAAGAAAAGGCGGCCTGCGGGCCGCCTTTTTTCTGGCCGGCGCTAGCCCTTCACCGCCCCCGCCGTCAGGCCAGCGACATAGTGCTCGACGAAGAACGAGTAGATGATGGCGACCGGAATCGATCCCAGCAGGGCCGCCGCCATCAACTGGCCCCAGTAGAAGACGTCGCCCTTCACCAGCTCGGCGATGGCGCCCACCGGCACGGTGCGCACCTCGGTCTTGGTCAGGAAGATCAGCGCGTAGAGGAACTCGTTCTGCGACAGGGTGAAGGCGAAGATGCCGGCGGAGATGAAGCCCGGCCCGCACATCGGCAGCACGATCTTGACCAGGGTCTGCAGCCGGCTGGCGCCGTCGATGCGGGCGGCGTCCTCGAGCTCGATCGGCACGGTGCGGAAATAGCCCATCAGCAGCCAGGCGCAGAACGGCACCAGCAGGGTCGGGTAGGTCAGAATCACGGCGGTCAGCGTATCGCCGAGTCCGAGCCGGTTGATCAGGTCGGCCAGCGGCACGAAGAGGAGCGGCTGCGGCACCAGATAAGTCGCGGCGACGGCGAAGGAAATCAGTGTCGCGCCGGCGAAGCGCAGGCGCGCCAGCGGATAGGCCAGCATCGCGCCCAGCACCAGCGAGATCGCCGTCGATGTCACCGCCACCAGGAAGGTGTTCCAGGTCCACAGCAGGAAGCTGGTTTCGGTGAGCAGGTCGACATAGTGCTTCAGTGTCGGCTGATGCACGATCAACGGCATGATCTTGCGGTTGTAGAGCTCCTGGTTCGATTTCAGCGAGGTGATCGCCATCCAGTAGAACGGGAACAGCGCGAAGAACAGCGACACGCCGAGCGGCAGCCACAGCGTCAGCAGGCGCACCCGCCAGCCGCGGCGATCGACGGTCATGATGCGCTCATAGTCGCTGACTTGCTCCAAACCTCACCCTGAGGAGCGCCCGAAGGGCGCGTCTCGATCCGCGCGGAGTAACCTCCGCGCTTTGGTGGGCCACACCAAGGCTGGTTCGCATCCTTCGAGACGCCGCGCTTTGCGCGGCTCCTCAGGATGAGGTTGGTGTATGAAGCGAAGAGTCGTCGGGCCCTCATGACTTTTCCGGTCGCATGTAGATCGCCATGGCGAGGATGATCAGCGCCAGCGGCGGCACCATGGAGAGCGCGATCGAGGCGCCCTGGCCGAACTGCCCGGCGCCCATGGCGATGTCGAAGGCATAGGTGG
>DATHNU010000217.1:0-3332 GCA_035485695.1 Reyranella sp.
GTCGGCCTGGACGTCGGCAAAACCCGACAGGCCCTGGATGATCGGATCGTAGATCCGCTTGTCTACGTAGGGGCCGCTGTCGCCGGCGCCGCTGATCGACACGTAGATGAGGCGCGAATTGAGGGCGCGCATCGCCGGCTCGCCCAGCCCCAGGCGCTCCGTCACCTGGGGGCGCAAGTTCTGCACCAGCACGTCGGCCCGCGCGATCAGCTTGCGCAGGATCTTGGCTGCCTTGGGCTGCTTGATATCGAGCGCAATCGACCGCTTGCCGCGGTTGGTCGAAATGAACAAGGCCGAGAACTGGCCGGTCGGATCGACCGACTGGCGGCTGCGGCGGGTGATATCGCCGCCCAGCGGCTCGACCTTGACGACATCGGCGCCCTGGTCGGCCAGGAACATCGTGGCGAACGGACCGGACACGACACTGGTAAGGTCGATGACCCGCACTCCCGACAACGGACCCGTCATGCACCGCCTCCCGTTTCGTTTCCAAACCTAGCACGCCGCGGCGCCACCTTCACAGTTGGAGACGTCATGACCGCGCGATCAAAACTAATCCCAGCGTCAGGGGGATGGTTTCGTTATTGAACTCACGCTAGAGTGCAGTCAAATACAGTCGGGGAGCGTGGTCGTGCGTTGGAACAAGCTCGAGGACGAGGCGTGCTCGGTGGCGCGTACCGTGTCGGTCATCGGCGACCGCTGGACGCTGCTGATCCTGCGCGACTGCTTCCTGCGCGTGCGGCGCTTCGAGGAATTCCAGGCGCGCATTGGCGTGACCCGGCCGATCCTGGCGAGCCGGCTGCGCAAGCTGGTCAAGGATTTCGTGCTGGCCAAGGTGCCCTACCAGGAACGGCCGCTGCGCTACGAATACCGGCTGACGCAAAAAGGCCTCGATCTCTATCCCATCGTCATGTCGATCGTGCACTGGGGCGACGTGCATATGGCGGGCAAGAAGGGCCGTCCCCTGCTGCATCAGCACGTCAATTGCGGCAAGGCCTTCGACCCGGTGATGATCTGCTCGGCGTGCGGCGAGCCGCTCAGTCCCAAGCACGTTCATGTCCAACGTGGCCCTGGCGCCACCAGTCCGCGCCACCTGCCGCCCCACCTGCAGGCCGTCGACGCCAAGCAGCAGCGCCCGGCCCGGAGCTCGCGCAGCCAACACTAGAAATCCGCTTGCGCGACCCGGCAAAACGAGTCAACACTTGTCGGTGTCATTTTAACACGGACTATAGATGCGAGCGAACGGACCTGTCGCTTTGCTGGTCGGCGCCGGCGACGCCATCGGCGCCGCCGTGGCCCGTCGCTTCGCGGCCGAGAAGTTTCAGGTGTGCGTCGCCCGGCGCGACGCGGCCAAGGCGCAGAAGCTGATCGACGATGTCGCGACGGTCGGCGGCAACGTGCGCGCCTTCAGCGTCGATGCCCGACAGGAGGGCGAGATCCAGGCTCTGTTCGCCACCGTCGAGCGCGACGTCGGGCCCATAGAAGTCTGTCTCTACAATGCCGGCTCGAACGTCAACACGCCGCTCGTCGAGACGACCGGCACGCTGTTCCGCAAGGCCTGGGAGCTCGCCTGCTACGGTGGCTTCCTCACCGGTCGCGAAGCCGCGCGCTACATGGTGCCGCGCGGCAAGGGCACCATCCTGTTCACCGGCGCCACCGCGAGCCTGCGCGGCGGGCCGGGCTTTGCCGCCTTCGCCTCGGCAAAGTTCGGCTTGCGCGCGGTGGCACAGTCGATGGCGCGCGAGCTTGGCCCCAAGAACGTCCACGTCGCCCATCTCGTGATCGACGGCGGGGTGGACAGCGAAGCGATCCGCAAGCGCCTGCGTGCCCGTCTCGGCGATGCCGTCGATTCCCTTCCGGCCGACAGCCTGATCCAGACGCCATCGATTGCCGACGCCTACTGGAGCCTGCACGTCCAGCCGCGCAACGCCTGGACCCACGAGCTGGATCTGCGTCCCGCCATCGAGAAGTGGTGAGGAGAGGTGGTGACATGACCAACGATCCACCGCGGCTCATTCTATGGGGTGTTAGCACCAGCCGCACGCTACGCGCCCTGTGGGCGCTGCACGAGCTCGCGCTCGACTACACGGCGCGCCCGATCCAGCCGCGCACCGGCGAGACCAAGAGCGCCGAGTTTACCCGGATCAACCCGCGGCAGAAGATTCCCGTGCTACAGGACGGTGACTTCACCATCGCCGAAAGCCCGGCCATCATCGCCTACCTGTCCGAGACCTACGGCACGGCCGAAAACCACTTGGTCCCGACCGATCCAAGACAGCGCGCCCAATGGCTGGAATGGTGCTTCCATATCGCCATGGAACTCGATGCCAGCAGCCTCTACGTCATGCGCCGCCATCGCGACCTGAAGCACATCTACGGCGAGGCGCCGGCGGCGGTTGAGAGCGCCAGCGAATATTTCCAGACCCAGCTGCGCCATGCGGTCCACGCCTTGAGTGACGGCCGGACTTTCCTGGTCGGCGATCGCTTCACCAGCGCCGACATGCTGCTCACCACCTGCCTGGTGTGGGCCATCGCCTACGGTGTCCCCGTGCCATCGATGTGCTGCGACTACGCCAACCGCATCGCCACACGGCCGGCCTACCAGGCGGCCCTACGCGCCAACCTGCCCAAGCCTCCGACCGCGGAGACCGTGCAATGACTGGAACGATACGCATTGAAGTCGACGGCCGGATCTGCCGGATCGTCGTCGACAATGTGGCGAAGAAGAACGCCTTCACGCCCGACATGATGGCTGAGCTCTCGAATGCCTTCACGGCGTTCGACGCCGACGACGCGCTCTGGGTCGCCGTGCTGGCCTTTGCCGGCGACCACACGACGGCCGGGCTCGACATGCCGAAATACTTCGGCCTCGCCGCCGAGCGGCGCGACAGCCCGGCCGGCAATGTCGATCCTTTTGCCCTGAAGCGCCGCACGCTGAAGCCGGTCGTCGCCGCCGTCCAGGGACTCTGCCTCACCGTAGGCATCGAGATGATGCTGGCCGCCGACATCGTGATCGCAGCCGACACCGCCCGCTTCTGCCAGATGGAGTCCAGGCGCGGCATCGCGCCCCTCGGTGGCGCCCATTTCCGCTTTTTGACGCGCACCGGCTGGGGCAACGCCATGTACCACCTGATGCTGTGCGACGAGTTCGACGCCGAGCGCGCCCTGCGGATCGGCCTGGTGCAGGAGGTCGTGCCGGCCGGCCAGCAGGTCGCGCGCGCCACCGAGATCGCCCGGCGAATCGCCGGCAACGCGCCGATCGGCATTCGCGCCATGAAGGAAGCGGCGCTCAGGTTCATCCAGCCCGGCGAGGCGATGGCGGTCGCGGCCAT
>DATHNU010000218.1:0-4353 GCA_035485695.1 Reyranella sp.
CTACATGGAGATCGAGGCCGACGAGGTGCTGCCGCGTCTGCTGGCCAGCCTCGGCATCGGGGATTGCGTGCTGGTGGGCCATAGCGACGGCGGCACCATCGCGCTCAATTACGCCGCGCGCGATCCCGAGCCCCTGCGCGCCGTGGTCACCTTGGCGGCGCATGCCCTGAACGAGCCGGTCTGCGTGTCGGCCATCGCCAAAGCGCGCGAAGCCTTCGCCAGCGGCGACCTGCGTCAGCGCCTCACCAAGTATCATGGCGACAATGTCGACGGTGCCTTCCGTCTGTGGTCGGCCGCCTGGTTGACGCCGGGCTTCGAGCCGATGGATGCCGATGGCCGGCTGCCCGCCGTCATCGTGCCGGTGCAGGCGGTGCAGGGCGAAGACGACGACTATGGCAGCGAGCTGCAGCTCGGCATCATCGCCGGCAAGGTCGGCGGCTATTGCGAGACCCGGCTCGTTCCGGACTGCGGCCACAGCCCGCATCTTCAGCAGCCGGCCTATGTCCTCTCCGAGATCGCTCGCTTCATCGCCCCCTTGGCGCTGGCAGAGTGACATAGGCAAAAGATCTCGATTGGCGACTTTCCATATATTTGAAGTGTGAATGGCCGAAGCCTAGCGTGGCCTCGCCATGAACGACGCATTCAGCAAGGCCAATAGCCTAAAGCCGCTTGAGTTCGCTCGTCGCCGCCCAGTTGAGTTCGGAGACCGTCGGGCAGCGCGCCTGCGCGAGCTGGAGCTGGTCGCGCGCGCGTTGCTTGTCGCCGCGCCGTATGGCGTCCATGGCGATGAAGAAGGCCGACGGGCACTTGCCGTTGGCGCGTTTGGCGGCGTCGTCGGATTCGGCCAGGACTTCGAGTTCGCCGGCCGGCAGCTTGCCCAACAGGAAGCGCACGATCGGGCCGGGCCACTCGTCGAGATTCTCGCCGACGACATCCTTGGCGAGCGCGCTCCGCGCATCGCGCCGGGAGCGCACCTGGGCGGCATAGCGCCACAAGAGCGGGCTCAGGCGGGATTTCGCCGTCCGGCCGGCCAGCGTGGCATCGAAATCGTCGGCCGCCTGGGCGTACTGGCCGAGGTTGAAGTTGGCGTGGCCGCGATAGTAGAGCGCACTACGCCGGTCGGTGGCCGTGGTGGCGCTGACCAGGGCATCGTCGAGCAGGCCGAGCGCCCGCGGGAAATCGCCGATCTGCATGTAGACCTGCGCCTGGGCGATCACCAGCCAGGAATCGCCTGGCTTCTGCTGCAGGGCGCTGTCCAGCGTGCGCAGCGCCGCCGCGCGGTCGCCGCCGCCCGCCAGTTCCGGCACGGTTCCCGACAGCACGAGCGGCCAGGCACTGGGCAGGACCTTGCCCATCTCGGCGATGTCTTTCTGGCTGTCGGCCTCGCGTCCCACCTTGCTCAACTGGTAGGCACGGATGCTGAGATAGATCGAGCGATCGAAGGCCGAAAGCTTGGGACTGGACAGGATCTTGTTGAGAGCCTCGAGCGTGGTGTTTCGTGTCTCGGCGGGAACGTTCGGCGCCTCGAGCGGCCGGCCGAATTCGCGCGCCGAGGGGTCCCAGGATTCGGTGGCGTTGCGCTGCGCCACTGCCTCGCCCGAGACCGTCACGAGGGCTGCAAAAGCCCCTATTATCCGAGCCGATTTCAATCGCATGGCTGCAATCTGGCACAATGGCGAAGCGCCCGCATCCGCCGATTGCCTGCGCCCGTCCGTGCCCCTATTTTGCCACCCACCCGCACAAATAGACCTTGAGGAGTAACGACAATGGCCGCCGCCCATCCCAACAGCTTCAAGGCCCGCAAAGCGCTCAAGGTCGGCAGCCGGGGCTACACCTATTTCAGCCTCAAGGCGGTCGAAAAGGAGGTCGGCGATCTCTCGCGCCTGCCCTTTTCGCTGCGCGTCCTGCTGGAAAACCTGCTGCGTCACGAGGACGGCACCACGGTCAAAAAGACCGATATCGCAGCCTTCGCCGACTGGCTGAAGAACGGCGGCAAGTCGGTCAAGGAGATCAATTTCCGGCCGGCGCGCGTGCTGATGCAGGACTTCACCGGCGTGCCGGCGGTGGTCGATCTCGCGGCCATGCGCGACGCCATGGGCGCGCTGGGCGGCGACGCCAAGAAGATCAATCCGCTGGTGCCGGTCGATCTCGTCATCGATCATTCGGTGATCGTCGACAATTTCGGCAATGCCAGCGCCTTCGGCGCCAACGTGAAGCTCGAGTACGAACGCAATCTCGAGCGCTACCAGTTCCTGCGCTGGGGCCAGATGGCGTTCGACAATTTCCGCGTCGTGCCGCCCGGCACCGGCATCTGCCACCAGGTCAACCTCGAGTACCTGGCCCAGGTCGTGTGGACCAAGAAGGACGGCAAGGAGACGATCGCCTATCCCGACACGCTGGTCGGCACCGACAGCCACACCACTATGGTGAACGGTCTCTCCGTGCTGGGCTGGGGCGTGGGCGGCATCGAGGCCGAGGCCGCCATGCTGGGCCAGCCGCTGCCGATGGTGATTCCCGACGTCGTGGGCTTCAAGCTGACCGGCAAGCTGCGCGAGGGCGCGACGGCGACCGACCTGGTGCTCACTGTCACCGCGATGCTGCGCAAGAAGGGCGTGGTCAACAAGTTCGTCGAGTTCTACGGCGAAGGTCTCGAAGCGTTGCCGCTCGCCAACCGCGCCACCATCGCCAACATGGCGCCGGAGTACGGCGCGACCTGCGGTTTCTTTCCGGTCGACGAGATCACACTCGCCTACCTCAGGACGACCAACCGCGGCCAGGCCGCCAAGCTGGTCGAAGCCTACGCCAAGAAGCAGGGCCTGTGGCGCTCCAAGAAGTCGCCTGAGCCCATCTTCACCGACACGCTGTCGCTCGATCTCGGCGACGTCGAGCCGAGCCTCGCCGGCCCCAAGCGGCCGCAGGACCGCGTGCCGCTGAGCCAAGCCGCGGCGCAGTTCGTCACCAACATGGAGAAAGAGTTCGACCGCAAGGACGACGGCAAGAGGATCAAAGGCGAAGGGGTGGACTACGATATCGGCCACGGCGACGTGGTGATCGCCGCTATCACCTCGTGCACCAACACGTCCAATCCCTACGTCATGCTGGGCGCCGGCCTGATCGCGCGTAACGCGGTGAAGCACGGGCTCAAGGTCAAGCCGTGGGTAAAAACCTCGCTGGCGCCGGGCTCGCAGGTCGTGACCGAATATCTCGAGGCTTCGGGCCTGCAGAAAGACCTCAACAAGATCGGCTACAACCTGGTGGGCTACGGCTGCACCAGCTGCATCGGCAATTCAGGCCCGCTGCCCGATCCGGTGACCAAGGCGGTCAACGATGCCGACCTCGTGGTCTGCGCCGTGCTGTCGGGCAACCGCAACTTCGAGGGCCGCGTGCACGCCGAAGTGCGCATGAACTTCCTGGCCTCACCGCCGCTGGTCGTGGCCTACGCCCTGGCGGGCACGCTGGATCTGGACCTGGTGACCGAGCCCCTTGGCATCGGCAGCAACGGTCAGCCGGTGTTTCTCAAGGACATCTGGCCCAGCGCCCAGGAAGTGCAGGAGACGGTGCTGCGCGCCATCGATTCGAAGATGTTCCGTGACAGCTACGCGACGGTGTTCAAGGGGGATGAGAACTGGTCGAGCATCAAGATCCCACAGGGCAATGTCTACGCCTGGGACAAGGCCTCCACCTACGTCAAGAATCCGCCCTATTTCGATGGCATGACCATGACGCCCGCCAAGGTGGGCGATGTGCACGGCGCGCGCGCGCTGGCCGTGCTGGGCGATTCGGTCACCACCGACCATATCTCACCGGCGGGCAACATCGCCAAGACCAGTCCGGCCGCCCGCTACCTGGTCGAACAGGGCGTGCAACCGGTGGATTTCAACTCCTACGGCGCACGGCGCGGCAATCATGAAGTCATGATGCGCGGCACCTTCGCCAATATCCGGCTGCGCAACCTCCTCGCCCCGGGCACCGAAGGCGGTGTGACCGTGCATGTCCCCAGCGGCGAGCAGATGTCGATATACGATGCCGCCATGCGCTACAAGGCCGAAGGCACGCCGCTCGTGATCCTCGCCGGTCGTGAGTACGGCACCGGCTCCTCGCGCGACTGGGCGGCCAAGGGCACGATGCTGCTGGGCGCCAAGGCCGTGATCGCGGAGAGCTTCGAGCGCATCCACCGCTCCAACCTCATCGGCATGGGCGTGCTGCCGCTGCAGTTCCTGCCGGGCGAGAATGCGCAGAGCCTGGGCCTCACCGGGAAGGAGAGCTTCGACCTCACGGGCATCACCAAGCCCGGCGCCAAGACGGTGAGCGTGACGGCCACCCCGCCCGACGGCGGCAAGCCCTTGAAGTTCG
>DATHNU010000219.1:0-2184 GCA_035485695.1 Reyranella sp.
ACGGCCAGCGCCTGCGCGGCGAAGGCTTCGTTCAGCTCGATCCAGTCCATCTGCGAGATGTTCAGGCCGGCGCTCTTGAGCGCGGCCGGGATCGCCTCGATCGGGCCGATGCCCATGATCTCGGGCGGCACGCCCTTGGACGCGAAGCTCACGAAGCGCGCCAGCGGCGTCAGCCCGAACTGCTTGAGGGCCTTCTCGCTGCACAGGATCAGGCAGCCGGCGCCGTCGCTGGTCTGCGAGCTGTTGCCGGCCGTGACGCTGCCCTTGGCGGCGAACACGGCCTTCAACTTGGCCAGGCCTTCGAGCGACGTGTCGGGGCGCGGGCCCTCGTCGGTGTCGACCATGCGGCTGGTGACCGTGATCTCGCCCGTGGCCAGGTCCGGCGTGCGGGTGAAGACCTCGACCGGCGTGATCTCGTCCTTGAACTGGCCGTCGGCGATCGCCTTGATCGCCTTCTGGTGCGAGGCCAGCGCGAACGCGTCCTGGTCCTCGCGCGACACCTTCCACTGGTTGGCGACCTTCTCGGCCGTCAGGCCCATGCCGTAGGCGATGCCGATGTTCTCGTCCTTGTCGAACACGTGCGGGTTGAACGAGGGCTTGTTGCCGCTCATCGGCACCATGCTCATGCTCTCGGCGCCGGCGGCGATCATCACGTCGGCTTCGCCGACGCGGATGCGGTCGGCCGCCATCTGCACGGCCGACAGGCCGGACGCGCAGAAGCGATTCACCGTGATACCACCCACCGTATTTGGCAGGCCCGCCAGCAGCACGCTGGTGCGCGCGAAGTTCAGGCCCTGCTCGCCTTCGGGCATCGCGCAGCCGACGATGGCGTCCTCGATGGCCGCCGGGTCCAGCGTGGGCACCTGGGCCAGCGCGGCCTGGATCACGGCGACGAGCAGGTCATCGGGCCGCGTGTTGCGGAACATGCCGCGACCGGACTTGCCGATCGGCGCGCGGGTGGCTGCGACGATGTAGGCGTCGGAAAGTTGCTTGCTCATGTGAGTCTCGATCCAATCAGTTGCGGACGGGCTTGCCGGTCTGCAGCATGCCCATGATGCGTTCTTGCGTCTTCGGGTTCTCGAGGAGCGCGCAGAAGTGCTTGCGCTCGAGCGCCATCAGGTATTCCTCGGTCACCAGCGTGCCCGCATCCACCTCGCCGCCGCAGCAGACGTCGGCGATCAGGCTGCCGATGAAGAAATCGTGCTGGCTGATGAAGCCACCGTCGCGCATCGCGACCAGCGAGGCCTTGATCGTGGCGATGCCGGAGCGGCCGGCCACCGGGATCAGGCGCTTGACCGGCGGGCGGTAGCCCGTCTCGTACATCGCCTTGGCCTGCGCCGAGGCCACGTACAGCAGCTCGTCCTTGTGCGGGACGACGATGTCGGAGTCCAGCAGGTAGCCGATCTTGCGCGACTCGAGCGCGCTGGTGCCCACCGTGGCCGAGGCCGCGGCGACGACGCCGTCCTTCAGGAACGCGAGCAGGTCCGAGCCCGGCGCCTTGGCGGCGTTCTCGGCCGCGCGGCGCGCGATGTAGGCCAGGCCGCCGCCGCCCGGCACGAGGCCGACGCCGACTTCCACCAGGCCCATGTAGCTCTCCATCGCGGCGACGCGCGCCGACGAGTAGACGGCCAGCTCGCAACCGCCGCCGAGCGCGATGCCGCGGATCGCCGAGACGACCGGCACCGTGGAGTAGCGCAGGCGCAGCATCATGTCCTGCAGCTTCTTTTCTTCCGGCGCGATGCCCTTGGCGCCCATCTTCATGAAGACGGGCATCAGCGCCTCGAGGTTGGCGCCGGCGGAGAACATCTCGTCCGGCGACCAGATCACCAGGCCCTTGTACTTCGCCTCGGCGATCTCGACGGCCTTGAGCAGGCCCTCGGTGACGGTCGGCGAGATCAGGTGCAGCTTGGCGGTGATGCTGGCGATCAGCACTTCGCCGTCCAGCGTCCACACGCGCACTTCGTCGTTCTTGAATTCTTCCGTGCCCGACTTCAGCGCGCTCGCGCCGCCGGCGCCCAGCACGGTCTCGGGGAACGGCTGGCGCTTGTAGACGTCCAGCGTCGACACCGGCAGGTACTTGCCCTGGGCGGCGCTCCAAGAGCCTTCCGCGGCGTGCACGCCGTCGCGGCCGTCGAACACCCAGGCCGGCAACGGGGCCGTGCTGAGCGCCTTGCCGGCGGCGAT
>DATHNU010000220.1:0-2031 GCA_035485695.1 Reyranella sp.
TGCAGGATCGCGTCCAGCCGGTCCGGCGCCTCGCCCTCGCCGGTGAAGCGCTTCATCCAGATGCGGTCGGTGGTCAGCAGGTGGTTGAGCGTGCCGTGCATCGACTTGAAGAAGGCGCCCTTGTCGGCGCGATACTCGGCGTCCGACAGTTGCGCGGCGGCGGCGTAGAGCCGGTCATTGGCCCAGGCATTGTAGCCGGCGAAGGTCGTGTAATGGTCTTTCATGCCGCCATTGTGCGAGCTCGCGCGCCGACATCAAGATTGATTGATTCAGTCAACCCTCACCAGACAAGCCGCAAGCCGCCAGTGCCGGCGAAGGCGCGGGCGTTGTAGGCGAGGTCGCTGTCGAACTGGCCGTAGAGCCGCACCATGTGAGTGAGCTCGAGGTCGAAACCGGCGCTGATGACCAACGAATCCGGCGCCGGCTGCGCCCCCGTCACCTGGAATGGCGCGTTGGGCAGCACGGAACCCAGGGTCACGGTGGCGGTACGGTTGGTGTTGAATTCATGCGCCCAGCCCAGCCGCAGCCGCGGCCGCAGGATGGCGTCGTCGGTCGCCGTGATCGCGGTCTCGAACTGGCCGCCGAACGTCGAGCGTACCGAGGTGCTGGTCTGGCCCTGGACGGTGACGCCCAGCACGCCCGGTGCGCCGGTCGCCGCCGTGCGCGAATTCTCGGTGTAGCCGGACTGCGTCAGCGCCTGCACGGTCAGGCCGCCGAACGGCGTCAGCACGTTCTTGTCGAAGCTGAAGCGCCAGCCGCCCTCGACCCGGCCGCCATACTGGTAGCCGTTGAACGCGCCATTGGCGATCTCGCTCAAGGATCCGGTGCCGATGAAGCGGTTGGTCGTGAAGGTCGCGTAGCCATAGCCCAGTGCGCCGTCGACATAGGCCGGGCCCTGCGTGTAGCCGCCATAGAGCCCGAGCACGATCGACCGAGCGCTGCCGGAGCTCATCAGGTCGGTCAGGCTGTAGCCGGCGCTGGTGGTGCCCATGGTGAAGCCGACGAGGGCGTTGGGGTTGAGCCACAGGTCGATGCCGGTGGCGCCGCCGCCCGAATTCATGTCGACCCGCGAATTGCCGATGCTGGCATTGCCGTCGATGCTGTACGACGAGCCGAAGCCCTGCGCCCACGCCCTGTAGCGCGGAGGGACAGATGACCCGTCGCAGGCGTCGCCGGCGCACGGCTCGCCCGCGTCGCCAACGGCGACGCGGGTGCCGCCGGCGGCCGTCGTCGGGCGTTGTGCCGTCTGTCGCGAGGCCGGCAGCGCCGCCGCGCCGCCCAGCGCCCGCGCACTGCCGGTCTGGCCGAAGATGGTGCTGAGGAACTGGCCGAACATCGTGAAGGAGGCGTTTTGCGACGCCGTCGCCACCTCGCCGGTGAGCTGCGAGAGGGTGTTGGGTGCGGTCGACAGCAGGAGCTGGGTATAGAAGGCCGCGAGCGGGCCGCTCAGGCTGGTCGAGTAGTTGCCTTCCAGCACGGTGCCGACAGCCCGCGCGTTGGCGCCGCCTCCCGGTAATTGGTTGAACGGGGTGCGGGTGATCACGAGGTCGACGCTGGCGGGGTTGTAGACCAGCGAGGTGTTCAGGAACAAAGAGAGCGGGCTGAGCGGGGCGAAACTTCCCGTCGAGCGCGAGAAGGTCAGCACGCCGGGATAGGTCGTGCTCGTGCCATAGAGGCCGGGCTGCACCACGGGGCGCAGCGTGCCGCCGAGATTGGCCACGCCCGTGCCGGCGACGCTGTTGGCGACTTGCAAAGTGTCGTAGTTGCCGGCCGCGTTGTTGGATGAAATGCGCGTGGTGAACACGCCCGACGCGGTCTGCGTGAAAGTGCCGTCGACGAGGTGGGCGACGCCGCCGCCCGGCGTCAGGGGCGCGCTGACCGTGATCAGGCCAGCATTGACCAGCGTATTGCCGCCCATGCCGCCCAGCGCGATGGCCCCGTTCAGGATGCCGCTGTTGGTCACGGTGGCGTTGCCGCCCAGCGTCATGGTGAGCGTGGTCGATGCCGTGATCGTCCCGCTGTTGGCAAGGG
>DATHNU010000221.1:0-3350 GCA_035485695.1 Reyranella sp.
CTGACCCGGCACGGCTACACGGCGAAGGTGCTGACCGAGATGCTCTGTACGAAACCCGGTGAGATAAAGGCGCTGTTCAAGCAGACACTGGAGGTCGACCGCGCCCGCGAACTGAAGGAGCAGATGCTCGCCGCCGGACTGCCGCTCTGACCCCATGGACAGCGCCTTTATCTCCCCGGGTTTCGTACCGAGCATCTCGGTCAGCACCTTCGCCGTGTAGCCGCGCCGGGTCAGCGTCGGCTCCAGGTCATCGATCTGTTTGGACAGTACGGAGTCGACGATTGCCTCGCCGACCGGCTTCTCGCTGGCCTGGTATCCGGTCTCGAGCGCGAGCGTCAGGTGCTGTTCGATCTGCAACGGCGTGCGCAGCCGCGAGGCCAGGAGGTCCACCGCCGCCGGATCGAGGATGGCATCGACCTTCGCCTTGTCTGCCGCACAGGTGGCGAGCATCCACTCGATATATTCGCGCTGGCTGCCGGTGACGCCCTCCAGCGAAAACACCGCAGTGCGGTAGCCGATCTCTTCCATCGTCGGATTGCGCAGGTCGCGGCGCAGCTTGGGATGGCCTGCCAGCAGCACGCAGAGTTTGCCATCGCCATCCGCCACCATCTCGATCAGGCGCTTCAGGCCGGTGAGCGTGTGATGGTGCAAGTCGTGCGCCTCATCGACCATCAGCACGATCGGCTTCTTGCGTTTGCGCACGAGATTGCGCAGTTCCCGCTCGCGCAACTCGCCCTGCTTGGGGATCTTAGGCTCCTTGTCAGGGGACAGGTCACAGAACAGCGCCGTGATCAGTGTACCCAGCGTGGCCCGGCTCTTCTCGACGGAGATCGACTTCGCCACGATTACCCGATTCTCGCGCGCCAGCAGGTCCTGTAGCCGGCGCAGCATCACGGTCTTGCCGGCGCCGACCACGCCGCACAGCGCCACCAGGTCGCCGTCATAGACCGCCTGCTTGATATCCTGCAGCAGTTGGCGGTGATGGGTCGTCTCGAAGTAGCCGACGGCACGCGGCGAGCGTGTCAGGCCGTAGAACTCCATCACCTCAGCGCGCATGCTGACCATCCTCTCCCTGCTGCCGCTGCGCACGGTCGCGGAAGTAGCCCCGCACGCAGGTGATGATGGTGCGCCGCTCCAGCGTCTCCTTGAGCAGCGCCTCGATGTAGCCGAGATCCTCGGCCGCCAGCTTCGCCAGAGGGCGGCCGAGATAGTCCGCGATCGCGAGCTTGGCGGCGAGGATGCTGGGGAAGCGCAGTTCCCGGAACGGATCGGGGTCGTTGAACGGCACCGTAGCCGGGGCGGTGATAGGCCGCGCCGGTATCGGCGCCGGCCCCTCCAGGGCCGCGCGCGGCAGGCCCAGCTTGCCGGCCAGCGCCTCGATCCTGTCGAGGCGTTCGTCGACAGGGGACTTGCGGAAACTGCGATAGCGATGCAGCGGGATTGGCCCGTCGATCGGTCCGAAGGGTCCGAACCGCTGGTCTGCGTGCTCGACAAACAATTCGTGATCGAACAGTCCCCACCACAGCGTCACTGTCTCGCCGCCCAGCGACGGGTCGACCTCGTAGCTCACGCCATCCACTTGGACACGGGCATCGATGCCCACGCGCCGCCGCTCGGGCTCGCGGGCGAAGGTGCGAAACCGATCCCAGGCGCACATCGCCCGTATGCCCGCTTCCGGCAGTGTGGACGACCAGTCCTCGGCCCGCGAACGCGGCTCCGAGCGGTGTGGCTGGGCGTTGTAGCGAACCAGGTAATTGCGCAGCCACAGATTGGCTTCGGCCTCGTTTTGCGGCGTGTGGAAATGGTAAAGCGTCTCGTGCGCTTCCTTGACCGTGCGGAACGGCCGTTCGACCTTGCCCTTCGAGCGCGCGGTCACGCGCCGCCCATCCGAATCACGCGGCATGTGCATGCGCACATCGACCCCCAGTTGCGCCATCACGCGGCAGAAGGTGGCGGATTTCGCGACCGGGCCGTTGTCCAGGTATAGCATCGCCGGAATGCCCTGTAGCACCAAGCCGGGCTCGTCCTTGGGCGCCATGGCGTTGAACAGGAAGCGCAGCGCGGCGGCGACGTCCTCGCCGTAGACGCAGCGGTATTCCTGGTAGGCGACACCGCTGCGGTCGTCGACCGCGCTGAACAGCATCAAGGTTGGTGGGCCGCGGCCGGCCTCGACCCAGAGCGGTGCCGGCACCTGCTTCAGGTCCGACGGCGAGAGGTCGAACTGCCAGCAATCATTGGCGTGCTCGGCCTGGAACCGCCGCGCCAGGGGCGGACGGCCCCGGCGCTCGTCGTCCAGTCCCCAGTGCCGCAAATAGCGGTTCACCGTGGTTCGGGTCAGCAGGCCGGGCGGCGCCCGCACCAGACCGTCCGGCGTCTCGATCCCGTGCTCGACCAGCAGCTCGATGGCACGGCCGGTGGAAAGGTGCCGGTTCTTCAGGTTCGTCGTGCGCAGCTTGATCGCCGCGACCAACTCGCAGAATCTTTCCATCTCCCGCTGCGGCAGCTTGCGCGGGTGCCCACGATCGCGCCGATGCAGCGAGCGTGGGCGGAACTGGTCGCGCAGCGCCCGATAGATCGTGGCCACCGACACGCCGTGGAGGTCGGCGCAGCCAAGTATCAGGTGCCGCCGCTCGGGCGAGCGCGCCGGCAAATCCGCCAGTCTCCCGCGCAGCGTCACCAGCGTCTCGTCGGAGGGACGCCGGCGCCGCATGTCACGCGCTGGCTTCGGCGACGTAGTTGTAGAGCGTCGGTTTCGAGATCCCCATCATCCGGCAGATCTCGCCGATCGTGTGCTTCTTCTCGGCATAGAGCTTGACCACGAGCTGCCGCTTGGCAGGCTCCAGAACCTTTGGACGCCCACCCTTGCGCCCCCGCACGCGAGCGGCGTTCAATCCGGCCTGGGTTCGCTCGCGCACCAGGTTGCGCTCGAACTCGGCCAGGGCGCCGAACATGTGGAACACCAGCCTGCCGCCGCTGGAACTGGTGTTGATCTTCTCCTGTACGCTCATCAGGCCGATGCCCATCTCGTCGAGCTTCCTGCCGAGCACGATCAGGTCGTGCAGCGACCGGCCCAGCCGGTCGAGCCGCCAGACTGTCAGCACATCGCCGGTGCGTGCCACTTCCAGCGCCATGGTGAGGCCCGGTCGCGCCGCCTTCGCACCACTCATCCGGTCCTCGTAGATTTTCTCACAGCCGGCCAGGCGCAGCGCATCACGCTGCAGGTCGAGGTTCTGATCATCGGTCGAAACCCGCGCGTAGCCGATCAGCATGCTGCCCCTCGATGGTCAGGAAACCCGTGCAGAAAAGACGAATTTGACCGTAGATATTCTGACCGGGTTCTATGCCCGATA
>DATHNU010000222.1:0-7826 GCA_035485695.1 Reyranella sp.
AGATGCCGCTCGACTGGCGCTGGAAGCCCGAGAACGGCGTCAGCACGTACTTGCCGTCGTAGGTCAGCGCCGGTGTCTGTAGGTCGGGACCGATGCCCTGGATCTCCTTGATGATGGTCCAGGTCTTGGTGTCGACCACCATGATGCCGCTGTAGTTGGGCGACGGATGCAGGATCGACAGATAGAGCTTCGAGCTGTCGAGCGAGAACACCATGTGGAACGGGTTGGGATACTTGCCGCGCCACAGCGGATCCTCGACATGGGCCACCTTGCGCCATTTCGTCGGGTCGGGATCGGTACAGCTGAAGATCGAGGCGTTGTTTTCCCGGAGGTTGTTCATCATCACGAGGAACTTGCCGTCGGGCGAAAAGCCGATCTCGTGTCCCGGCGAATGGATCTTGTCGAACACGACCTTCCAGGTGTCCTTGTCGATCTGCTCGACGGGATACTGGTCCTGCGAGTCCTTGTTGAACTGCAGGAAGGCGGCCGGATCGAAGTTCTTCTCCGGATCGAGGATGCAGATGCCGCCGCACAGGCGGACGACCGTGGCCGCCCAGCGGCCCTCGGGATGCCAGATCGTGCCGTCGGCGCCGGTCAGCGTGAGCGGGCTGTCGCCGGGCAGCGAGCCCTCCTCGACGAACAGCTCGCCCATCGGCACCATTTCCCAGTCGATCTTGTTGCCCTTGGTGCCGCGATAGTCGTACAGGCCGGTCTTTGGGTCGGGATAGATCTTCTTGATCGTCATGGTCCCGCCCTTCATCCAGGCGTCGCGCAGATCGGCCACGTTGGGAGTCCAGTCGAAGCGGAGCGCCACCTTCACCTTGGACGTGGTGCGGTCGAAGCAGGCAGCGATGTCCTTCTGGCCGTCGGTCACGAAGTAGGACTGGGCGTCCTTCGGGTTGACGGTGACGTGTACGCCGAGGCCCAGCCCCGTGGTTTCCGAGACGTTCTCGATCAGCTGCATCTGCGTGCCGTCATAGCGCACGCGATAGATGTTGGTGCCGGGTGGCGCGTTCTCCGCCGTGACGGCCGTCGGCATGCCGTAGATCAGCGAGTTCTGGCCGCCCTGCGTCGAATTGACGAACTCGAAGCCGTGATAGGGATCGGCACTCGGGAAAGCGCACAGATGATGGCTGATCGGATTGTAGTCGCCGTAGTTCCAGTACCAGATCGAGGCCAGCACGCGGTTGGAGTTGAGATCGATCGCATAGGTGCCACCGCCCATCTTGGTCGGCAGCAGCGCCACCCAGTTGCCGAGGCTCTGCCCCCGGACATCGGCCCTGTTGTCCACGACCTCGCGAACGATGCGCGCCGTCTCGGTGTAGTTGGCACCGGCGTGCTGCAAGCCGTGGTCCGACACCGAGCCACCGCCCAAGGTGTTGTATCCGATCACCGCGGCCTCGGCGGCAGCCGCGGTGCCGACCGCGACGTTGAACATCGTGCGCCGGCTCATCCCGCGACTCTTGGTCGGCGCCGGTGCGCTGGCCTTGGCCTTGCGTGCGTCGGCTTCCTTCTTCTCGGCCAGGTAGGTCTGGAATTCGGCGTGGTCCTTTTGCTCGACCTCGGTGCGCCGCTTGACGAAGTCGGCTGCGGACCTCTTGGCGGGAAGCTTTCCGCCCTCTGAAACGACCTTGACGCTTGGCCCTCCGCGCTGAGGCGTTTTTGTCTTTGTCGGCTTGCCGCGCTTCGCCATCTGGCCTCTCCCCCTTTTAGCGTCCTCCTTGCGATACTAGACACGCATGTGCCGGAAGAAAACCTGAAGATGCCGGCACGGCTGCAGGTCAGAATGCTTCTGTTCAGGGCTGGCATCCGGCAGCCGCAGGAGTACTCTCGCTGTGAACTCAATCCGGCGGACCGTCGTGGGAGCGTGTTGATGGACTATGCGGTCGTTATCAGTGCCGTCGTGCTGGGATTGTCCGTTCTGGCGACGATCGCGAAGTTCCTCGACTGGTTCGTCCACAGCGATCCCAAGACCATGGTGCGGACCACGCGCTGGATGCTGTTGCTCCTGGTCCTCGGCTGCATTCCGCTTCTGGTCATGACGATCGCCAATCAGCAATGGCCGGCCGCGATGCTGATCGGCGCCGGCATGCTGATCGTCCCCACCCTTCTCAAATGGCGCGCGATGTTCGCGCCGCTGCGCGCCGCGTTCGACTATTTCCGGCCGAAGGCCCGGCCCTTCGACATGGAGATCTGGGACGACCAGGCCCATGACCCCGAGATGGTGCGCCGGGCCGCCGCCCTCCTCGAGGCCTATGTCGGCAAGTCCTCCCTGGTGGCGCTCGGCGACGGCCGCCGCGGCAACCGCGGCGACGGCGAGCGCACCCTGTCGCGCCAGGAAGCGCTCGAAGTGCTGGGCCTCGAGGCGGGCGCCGACGAGGCGGCGATCCGCGCCGCCCACAAGCGCCTGCTCGGGCTCGTCCATCCCGACCATAGCGGCTCGGCCTGGCTTGCCAAGCAGGTCCAGCAGGCAAGGGACACGCTTCTCGCGCCGTCGCGCGAGTGGCTGTCACCGGCCGGCGACGCTTCCGCGCCGAGGAACCGGGCGGCGAAGCGCTAGTCTGGGCACGCGCCCTCGATCGAAGGCCAGAACACGTTCCGCTTGGGCGTACTCATTGCTGGGAGCGCGCCACTCCAGTGGCGCATCTTTTCTTGCGCGTCGACACCGCATGAGCGCCACTGGAGTGGCGCGCTCCCAGCAGATCGTGACTCGACGCAATCGGTACGCGCTCTAACCGCGTTCACCCGAGCGGACAGCGGCATCATGGAAGGACCGCTGGGTCCTCACCATGTCGAACGGCTGCTCGCGCAAGGTTTCCGGATCCCATTCGCTGCGCGGCGCGGCAAAGAAATCGCCGCCGTAGATCTGCAGGGCCGACGAGATCCTGCCGATCGGATTGGTCACCGTATGAATGATGTCGCGACCGAGCGGCGCCGCGTCGCCTACCCGCAGCGACTTGGCGCCGGCGGCTTCGATCACGTCACCGTGCCGCCGCCAGAAAATATTGTCCTCGCAGCCGGAATAGACGCCGATGACCGCCCACATGTTGTGATCGTGCGGATAGACCGTCATGAAGGGCGGCCAGGCGATATTGAGGATCGTGAGCTTGTCGGAGCGGAAGAGCTGAGTGATGCCGCTTGCCTTGGGCTCGCCCAGTCCCTTGAGGATGTTCGCCGGATCGGAAACAGCCTCGGCCACGATCTCGCGGACGGCCATGTAGCTGTCGCTCGTCTCGACGGCGTCCCGGCAGCGGGCAACGAAGTCGTCAATATCGAATCGCATCGAGGGCCTCGTCGAAGGGATGCCGTCGCCGCAGCAAGTCTAGTGTCGGGCGGCCTGGTTGCCTACGCCTGGCCGCCGCCGGTGTTTCGGGCCGTTCGCAATCGTCGGCGCAGGCTGTAGAATGAGGCAGGAGACGGCAGGTCGAATGCTAATCGTTCCAGCGGGGGCTGCAATGGCAGAGAACACACAGCCTGCGCCCGAGCAACCGGGCTCGTTGTTCCGTGGCGACGCGGTCAAGCACCTCAATTCTCCCGAGCAGCTCGACCAGCGCATCAACCTCATTCCGCCGGCGATGCGGGTGATGGCGGCGTCGGCGACCGTGCTGGTCGCGGCCGGGCTGGTCTGGGCGGTTTTCGGCTCGGTGCCGACCGGCGTCACGGGCCAGGGCGTGCTGCTGGCCGACGGCAAGGCCTCCCATACGGTCCAGCCGGTCGTCTCGGGTCCGGTCATCGAGCTGCTGGTGAAGCGCGGCGACACCGTGAAGGCCGACACCGTGATCGCCCGCATCGAGCAGGTGACTCTCAACACCCAGCTTGCCAGCGACATCGCCCGCGTGACCGTGCTGGAACAGAATCTCGCGCGGCTCAAGAAGGCGCACGAGGAGGAACTCGTCAAACGCGATGCCAGCTATCGCCGCCAGCAGGCGGCGGCCCGGGAACAGATCTCGGCCGGAAAGATCCGCGCCGACGGGCTCAAGGAAATCCTGACCGGCGACGAGGCCATGATGGCCCGCGGCCTGGTGAGCCGGCTCGAGGTCGCCAATGCACAGGCGCAATACGACCAGACTTTGCTCGATGTCGCGAATGCCAACGCGCGCGCCCTTCAGCTCGAGGCGGCGCAGGAACAGAGGCGCGACGACCTGGTCGAGGTCGAACGCCAGAAGCAGGAGGACATCGACACCCTGCAGGCCGAGGTGGCGCGCCTGAAGGCCGAGGTCGAGATCGGCTCGGCGGTGAAGGCGCCGGTTTCCGGGACGATCGAGGAGATCCGCGTCGGCCGCGGCGATTTCGTGTCGCCGGGCACCATACTGGCGACGATCGGACAGGACTCGCCGCAGACGTTCGAGGTGCTCGCCGTTTTCGCCAACGACATGTCCAAGCGCATCACGGCCGGCATGGATGTCCACATCCGGCCGGTCAGCGTCAAGAAAGAGGAGCACGGCTCGATGCGCGGGCGCGTGCTGTCGATCACCGAGCTCAGCGTCTCGAAGGCCGAGGTCGACGCCATCCTGCGCAATACCGAGCTCACCAACAACCTGATGGGCGACACCTCGCCCCTGCTGGCCAAGGTCGAGGTGTTCCTCGACAAGGACACGCCGAGCGGCTTCGCCTGGTGGGGCGGCCGGGGACCGCCCTACCCGGTGACACGCGGCACGCGTGTCGCGGTCGACGTCGAGGTCGATCACCGCCGTCCCATCGCCCTCGTCATTCCGGCCTTCCGCAGCCTGCTCGGCCTCGAAGGATGATCGACGCCCTTCGCCGGGGCGGACGCCACCGCGTCCGCACGCCGACCGTGCTGCAGATGGAGATGACCGAGTGCGGCCCGGCCTCGCTCGCCATCGTGCTGGGCTATCTCGGCCGGCGCGTGCCGCTCGAGGAACTGCGCGTCGTCTGCGGCGTGTCGCGCGATGGCAGCAAGGCGAGCACCATCGTGCGCGCCGCGCGCACCTATGGCCTCGACGCCCGGGGCTACCGACTCGAGGTCGAAGAGGTCCTGGCCGGTCCCTTCCCGGTGATCGTCTACTGGAACTTCAACCATTTCCTGGTGATCGAAGGCGTTTCCAAGACCAAGGTCTACCTCAACGATCCCGCGGTCGGCCGGCGCACCGTCACCCACAAGGAGTTCGACGACAGCTTCACCGGCATCGTGCTGCGCTTCGAACCCGGTCCCGACTTCAAGAAGGGCGGCGCGACCGTGGGCCTGCTCGCGCGGCTCAGGCACCGCCTGGCGGGGTACGGCCCGGCCATCTGGTTCGTCGCCTGGATCAGCCTGCTGCTGGTCGTGCCCGGCCTCGCCCTGCCGGGGGCCATCCGGATCTTCGTCGACGACATCCTGGTCGGCCAGTTCGACAACTGGCTGATGCCGCTGCTGGTCGGCATGACGGCGATGTTCCTGCTGCAGATGCTGCTGACCACGATCCAGGAGCTGGCGCTCCTGCGCATGGAGCTGAAGCTCGCCCTCGAGCAATCGGCACTCTTCACCTGGCATGTTCTCAGGCTGCCGCTCGAATTCTTCAGCCAGCGCTTCACCGGCGATCTCGCCAACCGCATCTCGGCCAACGACCGGGTGGCGAAGCTGCTGGCGAGCGACTGCGGCCACACCGCCGCGATGTGCTTCACCGCGGTCTTCCTGGGCGGCGTGATGCTGCTCTACAACCTCACGCTGGCGTCGATCGCCATCGCCGGCGTGTTCATCAACGTGGCGGTGCTGCAGGTCGTCCGCCGCGCCCTGGCCGACGTGGCGCTGCGGCTGCAGACCGAGGAGGGCAAGCTCTACGCCGTCTCGGTGGTCGGCCTGCGCTCCATCGAGACGCTGAAATCGACCGGCACGGAGGGCGATTTCTTCGCTAAGTGGACCGGTCATCACGCGCGCGCGCTCAACTCCGAGCAGAAGCTTTCGGTCTACCAGCAGGCCAGCAACCTCGCGCCGCCGCTGGTGTCGAGCCTGACCGCCGCGGCCGTTCTCGGCGTCGGCGCCCTGCAGGTGGTCGACGGCACGCTCAGCATCGGCACGCTGGTGGCGTTCCAGAGCCTGCTGATGAGCTTCTCCGCGCCGATCGCCCTGCTGATCGCCACGGCGAGCAAGATCCAGCAGGCCTCGGCCGACCTCGCGCGCCTCGAGGATGTCCTGCATTGCCGGCGCGACTGGCGATTTCCACAGACGCCGCCCGCGGCCATCGAGGCCTTCGCCGCCGGGCGGCTTTCCCTGAAGGACGTCAGCTTCGGCTACAATCCGATGGAGCCGCCGCTGATCGAGAACTTCTCGCTCGACGTAGCGCCCGGCCAGTGGGTAGCGCTGGTCGGCGAATCGGGCAGCGGCAAGTCCACCCTGGGCAAGCTCATCACCGGCCTCTACGAGCCGCGCAGCGGCGAGGTCCGCATCGACGGACACACGCTCGAGGCGTGGGGCCGCGAACGGCTGGCGCACATCGTCGCGTCGGTCGACCAGGACATTCACCTGTTCAAGGGCACGCTGCACGACAACGTGTCGCTGTGGGACGAGACGGCGTCGCATCGCGCCGTGCTGTCCGCCGTCAACGACGCCGGGCTGGCCGACGTGGTGAAGAACCTCACCGGCATCGAAGGCGTGATCGACGAAGGCGGGCGCAACATCAATGGCGGGCAACGCCAGCGCATCGAGATCGCGCGCGCCCTGGTCCAGGAGCCGGCCGTGCTCGTGCTCGACGAGGCGACCGCCGCGCTCGACTCGGTGAGCGAGAGCGCGATCCTGAACGCCGTGCGGCGGCGCGGCATGACCTGCGTTCTGGTCGCGCATCGGCTGAGCACGATCCGCGACTGCGACGAAATCATCGTCCTCGAACGCGGCAGGACCGTCGAACGCGGCACGCACGCCTCGATGATGAAGACCGGCGGTCCCTACGCGCAGCTCATCGGCGGGGAGGCCCACCCGTGAACCTGCCGCTCGCGCCGACCGCCGGCTCGCTCGATCTCGCGGGCCTGCCCGCGCCCGGCCGGCTCACGCGGGCCGCGCGCCTCTACGCCGTGGTCCTCGACGGCGAAGGCCGCCCCGGTGGCCGGCGTTTCCTGGCGGAGCTGCCGGAAGGAGCGGCCGTCTTCGCGCTGTCGGCGCCCGGTGTCGGCTACCTGCTGAACGAGCACGCAGCGCCCGCCGACCTGCCGCTGATCTCGGCGGCGGCCATCGATGCCATCGCCATCGACGCCTGGTACGGCGCCCTCCTGTCGGCGCCCGGCCTCGTGCACAGCAACGCGCAGGCCGTGCCGATGGCGCCGGGCGAGCGCCGGACCTGCACCGCCGGTGCGAGCGTGACGGCGCGGCAGATCGTCTGGCTCGAGGCCGCAACGCCGATCCTGCGCTATGCCGAAGCCGCCGGCATCGAGGCCGCGCCGCTGTCGCGGCTGGTCATGGCCGACCAGACCGGCGTCGAGGTCACGGGCGATGGCGAGGTCCAGGCGATCGGCACGACGGCGCTGCTCGAGCGGGAGCTGCCGGCGGTGCTGGGCGAGCCGTCCGCCGAGCTCGCCCGGCGTATCGGCGCGGCGTTGATCAGGCGCGATGTCCATCAGCGCCAGCGCTGGCAGCAGACCCGGCAAATCGACGAAACCCGCGCCGCGCTCGGCCTGCAGCGGCTGCGCGATATCGCCGTCTTCCGCCGCCTGCCGCCCGTTGCGGCCGTGCGCCCCGGCCAGGATCACCTGCCCGCCGTCCTGGCGTTCCTCGCCTCGGCGCAGGGCTTCGCCATCCGCGCGCCGCTTGGCGACGATGTCCGGTCGAGCCTGTTCGAGCGCCTGAAATCCTATGCGCTGGCGAGCGGCTTCCGGTACCGCGAGATCGCGCTCGACGG
>DATHNU010000223.1:0-4250 GCA_035485695.1 Reyranella sp.
CTGATCGACGGCAACCCGGTGCCGCACGACATCCTGCGCGTGCTGGGCATCGAGAAGCTGGCCGAGTACCTGGTGAACGAGATCCAGGAGGTCTATCGGCTGCAGGGCGTGAAGATCAACGACAAGCACATCGAGACGATCGCGCGTCAGATGCTGCAGAAGGTCGAGATCACCGACGCGGGCGATTCGACCTTCCTGATCGGCGAGCAGATCGACAAGCAGGAGTTCGACCTCGAGAACGTGAAGCTCGCGGCCGAGAAGCTGAAGGCTGCCAAGGCCGACCCGGTGCTGCTCGGCATCACCAAGGCGTCCTTGCAGACCAAGTCGTTCATCTCGGCGGCGTCGTTCCAGGAGACCACGCGCGTGCTCACCGAGGCGGCCGTCTCGGGCCGGGTCGACACGCTGCAGGGCCTCAAGGAGAACGTCATCGTCGGCCGCCTGATCCCGGCCGGCACCGGCGGCGTGGTCAACCGGCTGAAGGCGATCGCCGCCCAGCGCGACCGGGCCATCCTGGCCGCCGGCGCCGACGGCGAGGACGAGCCGGTCCCGACGCTGGAGCAGGAACACGCGGCCGACGACTGATCGTCGAACGCTTAGAACCGCAAAGGCCGTCATCGCAAGATGACGGCCTTTTCTTTTGCCGGCCGCCTGCCACGCCAACGGCGTGATCATGATCTTCCGGACCGCGGGCCTCTGGCCCGCGCATGATCACGAGCGAGCGGGACGCTCGCGGTCCGGATGAGCATGAGAAGACGTTCGTCGCGACAGCCAATCCTCGCGGGCGAGTAGCCAGACCATTCGCCTGCCGTCACCGGAGACGAAACTGGCAGGTTCGTAGCCGACCAGTTTGGCGCCCTGCTTCTCCTTGATCCGGCCGGAGGCCCCGTTCGCCTCGGCATTGCTGAGCCAGAGATGCGGCCAGCCCAGCTCGCGGAAGGCATATTCGGTCACCCGCTCGGCCGCCTCGGTCATCAACCCGCACCCCTGGAACTCGGGATCCAGCCAGAAGCCGCGCTGGTCGCGGCTCGTTCCATTGTCGGGCCACAGGCTCATCCCGCCGATCAGCTCGTCCGGTTCGCTCCTGAGCCGGATCGTCCAGTGATGCTTCTCGCGGCGGGACATCTCTCCCAGGCACTTGGCGATATGGACCGCCGCGCCGTCGGCCGGATAAGGCCAGGGCACCTGGGTATAGAGGTAACGGACCACTTCCCAGTGCGGGAAACGGCGCTGGAGGGCTGGCGCATCGTCCTGGCGTAACGGACGCAGGATGAGGCGCCCAGTCTCGAGAACCGGGATCGGCGGCAGGGGTGACGTAGGGATCGTCGTCATGTCAGGTCTCGCTTCCGTGTTGCCGGAGGCACGGGACCTTTGCGCTCAACCCCGGCCATCGCGGCGGGGCTGTGGGAGGGTCGGCTTTAGGTCAGGTGACCCGCGCGCACGACCGCTCCCGCCCCAAAGAGAGCGTTCGAAGCCGGTGTGCAGGCTTGGCCGGTGCGCAACATGGCCGCTCCGATAAAGCACGCCCGCGGCGAAGTAAACTCTGTTGTGGCCATATTGCCGTTGCCTGGCCTGAGCAATGTTGTGGCGTATGCCTGCCGACACGCCTGCGCGCGGATCGGCATGATCGTTACCCAAGTCGCCATTGCCCGCCGGCGACCCAGGGCGATGCAGCCTGCCGCGGCTGCCTGCGCGCCCCGGTGCCTGCAGTGCTGTCACGGGCGGAATTCGGCCCCGATACGGCGCGAAAGAATTATCTTGCGCGGCGCTCGGGACGGTCTGGTGCCGTAGCGGGTCCGCCTGCAAAACGACACAATATCTTGTTGATAGATTCTTGCGCTACCTTCCGATGATGGGTCAGGAACGAGTCGTCCGCCGAAGGCCCGGAATAGCCAACGATATCAATAAGCAATGCACCGCAGCATGCTTGACGTCTCACGGCCGCGGCCATATAAGCGCGCCACCTCGCTGGGGGGCTGGTAGTAGGCGCAAGCCTAGACGCAGCCTGACGACGAGGACCGCTACAAGTCAGGCCATCTTGGCCGCAGAGTTTTATTCGCGCGGGCGCTGCGCTCTTGCCGCTATGCCCGTGCATTCGCTTTGCGCCGATGCCCGACATGGGTGGACCCGAGACGGCGACAAGGAAACCGGAAGTCGATGCCGACCATTAACCAGTTGATCCGCAAGCAGCGCCACGGCCTTACCGCGCGCAACAAGGTGCCGGCGCTCGAAGCCTGCCCGCAGAAGCGCGGCGTGTGCACCCGCGTCTACACGACGACCCCGAAGAAGCCCAACTCGGCCCTGGGCAAGGTCGCCAAGGTGCGCCTCACCAACGGCTACGAGGTGGTGAGCTACATCCCGGGCGAAGGCCATAACCTGCAGGAGCACTCGGTGGTCATGATCCGCGGCGGTCGCGTCAAGGACCTGCCCGGCGTGCGCTACCACATCATTCGCGGCACCCTCGATACCCAGGGTGTCAAGGACCGCAAACAACGCCGTTCGAAGTACGGCGCCAAGCGTCCGAAGTAGGCGGGGGAGGAACATATGTCCCGTCGTCGCGCCGCCGAGAAACGCGAAGTCCTGCCGGACGCCAAGTTCGGCGATATCGTCCTCACCAAGTTCATGAACACGCTGATGTCGCGTGGCAAGAAGTCGGTCGCCGAGCGCGTCGTCTACGGCGCCCTTGACGAAGTCCAGAGCAAGCTCAAGCAGGATCCGGTCCCCGCCTTCCACGAGGCGCTGGAGAACGTGAAGCCGGCCGTCGAGGTCCGCTCGCGCCGCGTCGGCGGCGCCACCTACCAGGTGCCCGTCGAAGTGCGCCCGGAGCGCCGCCAGGCGCTGGCCATCCGCTGGATCATCCAGGCCGCACGCGATCGCTCGGGCCACAGCATGACCGAGAAGCTCTCGGCCGAGCTGCTCGACGCCTTCAACCGCCGCGGCAATGCGGTCAAGAAGCGCGAAGACACCCATAAGATGGCCGACGCCAACAAGGCGTTTGCGCATTACCGCTGGTAAGCGCGCTCCAGGCCCCCTCCCAGAAAGCCCCCTCCAATGGCTCGCAACACCCCCATCGCGCACTACCGCAACATCGGTATCATGGCGCATATCGACGCCGGCAAGACGACCACGACCGAGCGCATCCTGTACTACACCGGCAAGTCGCATAAGATCGGCGAAGTCCATGACGGCGCCGCGACCATGGACTGGATGGAGCAGGAGCAGGAACGCGGCATCACCATCACGTCGGCTGCCACCACCTGCTTCTGGAAGGTCGATACCGGCCCCAACGCAGGCCCGACCTACCGCATCAACATCATCGACACCCCTGGCCACGTCGACTTCACCATCGAGGTCGAGCGCAGCTTGCGCGTGCTCGACGGTGCGGTCTGCGTGTTCGACAGTGTGGCCGGCGTGGAGCCCCAGTCGGAGACGGTGTGGCGCCAGGCCGACAAGTACGGCGTGCCGCGCATCTGCTTCGTCAACAAGATGGACCGTACCGGCGCCAACTTCTGGCGCACCGTCGACATGATCCGTGACCGCCTGGGCAGCAAGCCGCTGGTCACCCAGATCCCGATCGGCATCGAGTCGGACTACAAGGGCCTGGTCGACCTGGTCTCCAACAAGGCGATCATCTGGCTGGAAGAGACGCTGGGCGCCAAGTTCGAGGTCGTCGAGATCCCGGACGATCTCAAGGAGCAGGCTGCCGAATGGCGCCACAAGATGCTCGAGATGGCCGTCGAGCAGGACGACACGGCGCTCGAAAAGTACCTGGCTGGCGAAGAGCCCGACTACGACACGCTGATCAAGTGCATCCGCAAGGGCACGATCACCTACGCCTTCGTGCCGGTGCTGTGCGGCTCGGCGTTCAAGAACAAGGGCGTGCAGCCCATGCTCGACGCCGTCGTCAACTACCTGCCGGCGCCGGTCGACGTGGCTGACGTCAAGGGCGTGAAGATGGGCACCGACGAGCCGATCACGCTGCCGTCGAGCGACGAAGCGCCGCTCTCCGCACTCGCCTTCAAGATCATGACCGACCCGTTCGTCGGCTCGCTCACCTTCGCCCGCGTCTATTCGGGCGTGCTCGAATCGGCGACCGGCGTGCTGAACAGCACCAAGGACCGCAAGGAGCGCATCGGCCGCATGCTGCTGATGCACGCCAACAACCGCGAGGACGTGAAGGAAGCGCGCGCCGGCGACATCATCGCCCTGGCCGGCCTCAAGAGCGTCACCACCGGCGACACGCTGTGCGATCC
>DATHNU010000224.1:0-5923 GCA_035485695.1 Reyranella sp.
TGCGCATCGGCATGCGGGTGCGGCTGCGCCAGGGCATGATCATCATCATGGGCGTGCTGCTGGGCTCGGGCTTCACGCCGGACCTGCTGCAGCAGCTCGGCAAGTGGGGCGTGAGCCTCTGCGTGATGACCGGCATGACCATGACCGGCGCGACCTTGGGCTATTTCTGGTTCCGCCGCTTCACCAGTTGGGACAAGGTCACCTGCTATTTCGCCGCCATGCCGGGCGGGCTGAACGACATGACCATCATGGGCGGCGCCATGGGCGGCCAGGAACGCGCCATCGCCCTTGCCCATGCGCTCAGGATCCTCACCGTCGTGCTCACCATCCCGGTCTGGTACCGGCTGGTGAACGGCGCGCAGACCAGCGTGCTCACCATGGTGCACGGGCCGACCAACAACGACTGGAAGGACTATGCGGTGCTGATCGGCTGCGGCCTGATCGGCGCCGTGGTCGGCCGCCTGCTGCGCCTTCCGGCCAGTTTCATGATAGGCCCCATGCTGATGAGCGCCATCGCCCATCTCGCGGGCCTCACCAACTCCAAACCGCCCGGCGAACTGGTCGCCGCCGCGCAGATCGTGATGGGCGCCGGCATCGGCTGTCGCTTCGTCGGCGCGGCCCTCGACCAGCTTCACAAGGAGCTGGGCGCCTCGATCGGCGCCGCGGTGATCCTGATCGGCTGCGCGGTGATCTTCGCCAAGTTCACGGTGGCGATCACCGGGCTCAATCTCGACGCCACCGTGCTGAGCTACGCGCCGGGCGGCTTCGCCGAGATGAGCCTGATCGGCCTCGCGCTGGGCATCGAGGTGGCGATGGTGGCGACCCATCATCTCTTCCGCCTGTTCCTGATCGTGCTGACCAGCCCGTCCATCTCCCGCTTCGTGCTCACGCGCGGACGGTGATGCCGCCATCGACCACCAGCAGGTGGCCATTGACGTAGGCCGCCTCGTCGGAGGCCAGGAACAAAGCGGCGTTGGCGGTGTCCCAGCCGGTGCCCATCTTGCCCGTGGGCGAGGCGCGGTCGCGGATGGCGATCATCTTGTCGTAGGCCTGGTTGTGATCATTCTCTCCCTTGGCGTACTGCTCGGCCAGGAAGTCGATCATCGGTGTGTGCATCAGGCCGGGCAGGATGGCGTTGCAGCGGATGCCCTTGTCGGCGTACTGCGAGGCGATCGCCAAGGTGAGCGAGTTCACCGCGCCCTTGCTGGCATTGTAGGCGATGTAGGAAACCCCCTTGGGCGAGCGTATCGAGGCGATCGAGCTCACATTGACGATGGCGCCCTTGCCCTGCTTCTCCATGACCGGCAGCACGTGCTTGGCGGTAAGGAAGAAACTCTTCACGTTGACGTCGAACACCAGGTGCCATTCGTCTTCGCTCAGTTCAACCGGGCCGCCGGTCGAGCCGATGCCGACATTGTTGTCGAGCACGTCGATCCTTCCCCATTTGGCCAGGCAGGCATCGACCATCGCCTTCACGTCGGCGTTCTTCGAGGAATCGGCCTCGAATGTCGTGGCCTCGCCGCCTTCCTTCGCGATCAGGCCCGCCGTCTCCTCGGCGGCGGCGCGCTTGCGGTCGACGCAAAACACCCGGGCGCCTTCGCGCGCAAAGGTGATGGCCGTGCATTTGCCGTTGCCATAGCCCGGGCCGCTCGAGCCCGCGCCGACCACGATCGCCACCTTATCCTTCAACCTGCCCGTCATGTGCTGCCTGCGCTTCTTTCATATCGAGGAACGGCAATGTAGCACTCGCCGCGCCGTCACGAGACCCTGCACCGGGTGCCGATAGAGAACCGAACTGGACCCTCTCTTGCGAAGGCATCGCCGCATGTTCAGAGTGCCGTATACTTAAGTATCCGTCAAGTAACTTAAAAGAAATACTTTGCGCAACCGCCCTGCCGGCAGCGTACCTGAATGAGGATGGATTTGCTTCGTTCTGGTGCCGGAATGAAGAATCCCCCGGAGCGCTTCCGCTCGCGAATAAAAGATTCACTTAATATCCGGGTCGAGCCGGCGAATAAGTAAGCACCAGTCGACGGGTAAACCGGCTTCGCCGCATTGAAATCGCTTGATAATTTTCCCTGACCGCGGCGCGCCTAGGGTCGACGCGAAGCGCTCGGACGCCCCGCGCACAAAACTATGGCCGGCCCTTGCCGTTGCCATTACCCGGGCCGATCGATCCCTGTCGCTCCCTCCCTTTTTGCGGGAGCCTGGCATTCGCCTCCACTACTGCGACGTTTGCTTTCGGAGCGCTGCCACGTCCTGCTCGGTGATCGCGGATGGCTTGCTGCCAAAGCGTGCGGTGACATAGTTCGCTACCGCCGCGATCTCCGCGTCGGAATAGGCACCGCCGAAGGCCGGCATCGACAAAGCGCCCGGCGGCGCCTGCCGCTTGGTCCCGGAAATCACGATCTGCGCCACATTGATCGCGGCGGGATCGTTGACGGCGCGCGCGCCGGTCAGCGTGGCGAAGGGCGTCAGGGGACTCTCGCCCGTCCAGCCGTGACAACTGACGCAGGCGCCCTGAAAGACCATCTTGCCCCGCGCATCCGCGGTGCCGCCGGTCTTGGGCGATTGAGAGGCCGGCGGCGCCAGCGTCGCCGGTTCGCTCGAGGCGATGGCGGGTACGCTGCGGAGATAAGCCACCAACGCGCGGATATCCTCGGGCACCAGCCGGCTAAAACTCTCGTCCACGGCCTCGCCCATCGGCCCCGAGGCGGTACCGCGACCTGCGGCGTGTCCGGTCGACAGATAGGAGACCAGCTGGTCGTCGGACCAGGCGCCGACGCCGGTGCCCTTGTCCGCCGTGATGTTGTAGGCGCGCCAACCCGCGGCCACCGCGCCGGCGAATTTCTCGCGATTGTCGAGCGCGAATGCCGGGTTGCGCGGCGTATGGCACTCGCCGCAATGGGCCAGCGCCTCGGCGAGATAGGCGCCCCTGTTCCACTCCGCCGTCCTCGCCGTGTCGGGCTCGAAACGCTTGTCGCGATTGAACAGGGCGGACCAGACAGCCAGCGACCAACGCTGATTGAAGGGAAACATCAGCGTATTCGGCGGCGTCTCCGCCCGCAGCGGCGCCAGGCTGAAGAGATAGGCCTTGATCGCCAGGGCGTCCTCATCCGTCATGTAGGTGTAGGACGGGAACGGCATTGCGGGATAGAGCCGCGCCCCGTCCCGTCGCCTGCCGCGATGGATCGCGTCGAGGAAGTCCAGGTCGCTGTACTTGCCGATGCCGGTCTCGGCGTCCGGCGTGATGTTGGTCGAGTAGAGCGTGCCGAAGGGCAGCTTGAACGCCAGGCCGCCGGCATAGGCCTGGCCGCCGGGAGCCGTGTGGCAGACCATGCAATCCGCCGCGCGCGCGAGATATTCGCCGCGCTCGACGAGGCTCGCCTTAGCGAGCGACGCCGGAACGCCGGTGGGAGTGCCGCCGCGATAATCCGCGACGGCGACTTTCGGACCGCCGGCGAAGTCCAGGGGACCCGGCCCGCGCAGGATCCAAAGGCCCACGACCAGCGCGACCACAACGATCGCGGACCCTACGACGAGGATGCGACGCACGCTCCGACTCATGACCGCTTCCTCACAGCGAGCAGGTCACGGTCGATGGGGAGCCGGCGCAAGGCGATCCCCGTCGCGGCATAGATGGCGTTGCGCAACGCGGGCGGTCCAGCGGTCGTACCGGTCTCGCCGATGCCGCCGGGCGCCTCGCCGCTCTTGATGATGTGAACGTCGATCCGCGGCACCTCGTCGATGCGCAGCATGCGATAGTCATTGAAGTTGGATTGCTGGACCCGGCCCTTGTGGATGGTGACTTCGCCCCACAGCGCGGCCGTCAGGCCGAAGATCAGGCCGCCCTCCAGTTGCGCCGCGATCGTATCGGGGTTGACGGCGATGCCGGTATCGACGGCCGAGGTGACGCGGCGCAGGCGCACCTCGCCCTGCTCGTCGACTTCGGCCTCCACGACGGTGGCGATGAAGCTGCCGAAAGCAGATTGAACGCACACGCCGCGGCCGACGCGGGTGGGCAGGGTCTGACCCCAGTTGGATTTCTCGACCACGAGATCGAGCGCCGCCTGGAGACGAGGCGTCTTTCCGAGCATATCGCGACGAAAGGCAATCGGGTCCTTGCCCGCCTTGCGTGCCAGCTCGTCCATGAAGCTTTCGATGGCGAAGACGTTGTTGTTGGGGCCGACCCCGCGCCACCATCCGGTCGGCACGGCGCGCGGCTCGGCGCGCACATATTCGACCAGGAAGTTGGGAATGTCGTAGGGCATGTCGACGGCGGCATCGACGGCGTCGATGTCGATGCCTTTCTGGAACGCCGGAGGCAGCCAACGCGCGATGATCGACGCACCGGCGACGCGATATTTCCAGCCGACGATCTTGCCGCCCGACAGGCTGGCGGAAATCGTGTCGCGATAGACCGGGCGATAGATATCGTGCTGGATGTCCTCCTCGCGCGTCCACACGACCTTCAGCGGTCCATCGACCTGCTTGGCGATGCGAACCGCGGTGACCACCATGTCGGGCTCGAGCCGGCGCCCAAAGCCGCCGCCGATCAGATGGTTGTTCACGGTCACTTTCTCGACCGGCAGGCCGGCGGCCTTGGCCGCCTCCGACTGAACCCGCGCCATGATCTGGGTGCCGGTCCAGATTTCGCAGCCGTCGGGCTTGAATTGAACCGTGCAGTTCAACGGCTCCATCGTCGCATGGGCGAGAAACGGCAACTCGAAGGAGACGTCGACCCTGTCGCCGGTCGCCAGGCCCTTGACGATGTCGCCGGTGGATTTCGCAACGACGCCGTCCTTTGCGCTCGCGACCCGCAGATCTTCCCAGATCTCCTTCGAACTGAGGTTGGCGTTCGGCCCTTCGCTCCAGGTGACGACCAGGGCATCGAGCCCCTTCTTCGCCGCCCACATATGATCGCCGACAACGGCCACCAGATCGTCCAGCACGACCACCTGTCGCACGCCCGGCACCTTCCTGGCCGCGCTGTCGTCGACCTTGCCGACCTTGCCGCCGAATACGGGACACTGCGCCAGGGTCGCGAACTTCATGCCGGGAAGCATCGCGTCGATGCCATAGACGACCTTGCCGTTCGTCTTGTCCGGCGTGTCGAAGCGTTTCAAGGGCTTGCCGATCAGGGTGAAATTCTTCGGATCCTTGAGCGGAACGTCGCCCGGCGGCGTCAGCTTGCCCGCGGCCTCGGCCAGGGCGCCGTACGCGAGCTTGCGATCGCTGGCCGCGTGGACCACCTGCCCGTTCGACGCCGTGCAGCTCGCCGGCTCGACCTGCCACTGTTGCGCCGCAGCCTGCACGAGCATGGCGCGCGCACCGGCGCCCGCCTTGCGCAGCGGCAGCCAGAACGCGCGAACGGACGTGGAGCCGCCCGTGGCCTGGAGCCCGAGAAGGGGATTGGCGTAAAGCTTGTCGCTGGGCGGCGCGTGCTGAAGCGCCACGTGCGCGAAGTCCGCGTCGAGCTCCTCGGCGAGAATCATGGCCACCGCCGTATAGATGCCCTGGCCCATCTCGACCTGCGGCATGACGAGCGTGGTCTTGCCGTCGTTGCCGATACGGATGAAGGCGTTGGGCGCGAACGGACCTTCGGGCGCATACGCCATCGGTACCGGTTCGTTGGCCGCGCGCACGGGAAGATGGAAGGCGAGCAGGAAGCCGCCCGCCAGGCCGCCGGTCAGCAGGCGACGACGCGAGGGTCCGCCGGAGAGCTTGGTCGCAACACTCATGATTGCCTCCTACGACTGTTCGGAAGCAGCGCGCTTGATGGCGGCGCGAATGCGCACGTAGGTGCCGCAGCGGCAGATATTTCCCGCCATGGCGGCGTCGATGTCGGAGTCATCGGGATTGGGCGTGGCCGCAAGCAGCGCGGAGGCCGACATGATCTGGCCCGACTGGCAATAGCCGCACT
>DATHNU010000225.1:0-5024 GCA_035485695.1 Reyranella sp.
GAGCAGTCGCCGCTCACCGCCATCCGGCTGGCCGAGCTCGCCGCCGAAGCCGGCATCCCCGAGGGCGTGTTCAACGTGCTGCCGGGCTTCGGCGAGACCGCGGGCCAGGCGCTGGGCCGCCACATGGATGTCGACGTGTTGGCCTTCACCGGCTCCACCGAGGTCGGCAAGTTCTTCCTGCGCTACTCCGGCGAATCCAACATGAAGCAGGTCTGGCTGGAGTGCGGCGGCAAGTCGCCCAACATCGTGCTGGCCGACGCACCCAACCTCGACATCGCCGCCCGCCGCACCGCCTTCGGCATCTGGTTCAACCAGGGTGAGGTCTGCACCGCGGGCAGCCGCCTGATTGTCGAGGACAAGATTAAGGATTCGTTCCTCGAGAAGGTCATGGCGATCGGCCAGAAGATGATGCCGGGCGACCCGCTCGATCCCAAGACCCAGATGGGCGCCATGGTCGACGAGACTCAGACCAAGCGCGTCATGGGTTATATCGAGGCCGGCCAGAAGGAAGGCGCCACGCTGCGCATGGGCGGCAAGCAGGTCCATGTCGACAATGCCGGAAGTTTCATCGAGCCCACCGTGTTCGACGGCGTCGACAACAAGATGAAGATCGCCCAGGAGGAAATCTTCGGCCCGGTGCTCTCGGTCATTCCGGTGAAGGATGCCGAGCAGGCGCTCTCCGTGGCCAACGACACGATCTACGGTCTCGCCTCGGCGATCTTCACCTCGGACATCAACAAGGCCTTCAAGTTCGCCAAGGGCCTGCGTGCCGGCTCGGTGTGGGTCAACACCTACGACGGCGGCGACATCACCACGCCGTTCGGCGGCTACAAGCAGTCGGGCATCGGCCGCGACAAGTCGCTGCACGCCTTCGACAAGTTCACTCAGGTCAAGACGACCTGGATCCAGTTGGGCTGACGGCAATAACGGAAATGCAACACGGGGCGGCCCAAGGGTCGCCCCGTTTCGTTCGGCGTACCAATCTGGCGTAGATCGTGCTTGATACCCTCCATGCCGTCACTGACCATCCGGCACGTCACGACCTATCGCTACCGGAAGCCAGTCGCCTTCGGCGAGCACCGCATGATGCTGCGGCCGCGCGACTCGCGTGATCAGAAGGTCATCGAGGCAAGTCTCGGGATCAGTCCGGAGCCCAGCAGCCTTCATTTCGTCCAGGACGAGTTCGGCAATCACGTCGCGATCGCGCAGTTCGACCGCCGCTCGAAAGAACTGCGCTTCGAGAGCATCGTCAGCCTCGAGCACTCGCCCGGCGACGCTGGCGATTTCGATCTGCCGCAAGCGGCCGGGACGTTCCCCGTCGACTACAGCGTCGACGAGATGCCGGACATCGCGGCCTGCCTCCAGCGCCACCATCCCGATCCGCACGACGAGGTGGGCCGCTGGGGCCGCCAGTTCCTGCACGCCGACGGATCGATCGGGGCACTGGAACTTCTTGTCCGACTTTCGCAAGGCATTCACGATGGCTTTCTTTATCGGCGGCGGGAAGCCAAGGGAATCCAGGAGCCGCTCGAGACGCTGCGGTTGGGTCATGGCAGTTGTCGCGACTTCGCCTTGCTGATGATCGAGGCGGCGCGATCGCTGGGCCTCGCCGCGCGCTTCGCCTCCGGCTACCTCGCTGCGGCATTCGAGCCGGACGAGCAACCAGCGGGCGGCGCGGCCGTTGATGGGGCTCACGGCGCCACTCATGCATGGGCGCAAGTCTATCTGCCGGGAGCGGGCTGGATCGATTTCGATCCGACCAGCGGCAGCGTCGGCAAGGCCGCTCTCGTCACCGTGGCGGTGGTGCGGGATCCGGACCAGGCGCTTCCGCTGCACGGTACCTTCATCGGATCGGCCGCGGATCCGCTCGGCATGGAAGTGCGCGTGAGCGTCACGTCGGTCCCGCCCAGCCAGTAGCAAGGGCGGCCAAGCACGGGAAGTTGGGATGAAGATTCGCGTCGGTTACGAGCTGATCTACGATTTCCCGCAGCCCACACCCATGATTCTTGTTCTCGGCACCCATCTTACGCGGGCGTCGGACGTCATCGTGCCCGATTACCTCACCACCGCCCCTGCGGTGACGATCTCGCCCTATCGTGACAGCTACGGCAATTGGTGCAGTCGCCTGGTCGCGCCAGCCGGCCGCATGCGCCTGTCAGGCGACGGCATCGTGCGCGATTCAGGCCTGCCCGATGTCGTTGCCCCGTCGGCCCCCCAGCACGCGGTCGAGGACCTGCCGGCAGAGACGATCGTCTATCTCCTGGGAAGCCGCTATTGCGAGACGGATCGCCTGTCGGACATCGCCTGGCAGCTCTTTGCCCAGACGACGCCGGGCTGGGCGCGCGTCCAGGCGATCTGCGACTACGTCCACAACCACATCGCGTTCGGCTACCAATATGCCCGGCCGACCAAGACGGCCCGCGAGGCTTTCGATGAACGCAACGGCGTGTGCCGTGACTACGCCCACCTTGGGATCACCTTCTGCCGCTGCATGAATATCCCGGCACGGTACTGCACCGGATACCTGGGCGACATCGGCGTTCCACCGGTCGATGCCCCGATGGATTTCGCCGGCTGGTTCGAAGCCTATCTCGGCGGGCGCTGGTACACCTTCGATCCGCGCAACAACACACCGCGCATCGGGCGCATCCTGATCGGCCAGGGCCGCGATGCGTCCGACGTGCCGATCAGCCACACGTTCGGCCCCAACACGCTGGTGAGCTTCAAGGTGTGGACCGACGAAATCGTCTAGCGACCGGCCGGCTCACCGTTCCAGCGGGGCAAAGCACGGGAAGGCGTCGACGTACCTGAAGTACGTCGCAAGGTGACGGTCCGACGCGGTCAGCAAGCCGCGGCGGAAGCGCATAGTGCTCAGCACCGGCGCGTCCTCCGCATTCAGCCGTTCGACCATCGCCGCCACGGCGGGCAGCTTCTCGGCCGAGCCCTGCGGCACGCCGATGACGAAAAAGCCCGACGAGCTGCCGGGCTCGATCGGCGCACCGCTGAACAGCATGAACATGTCATCGCCGCCGATCCTGAGATGCTGGGCGAAGGTGTTGGTGCCGCTGATGCGGCCGTGTTGAAGGTGGTAAGGGCTTTCGACCCGGAACTCGATGCCGCCGGCCTCGACCTCGAGCTGCCCGGGCATCGACGCCGCCGGCAGGCCGTGCAAGGTGCGCAGATGCTGGAAATCGACGCCGTTGGACACCGCGACCCAGGTGTCCCAGGGACGGCGGCCGCGTTCGTGCGCTTCTTGGACGATCGTCGACTCGTCGGCGCCCGGAAGGCGCGGCACGGCGAAATCGGCGCGTTCGCCGTTGAACGCCCAGAGCAGTCCCCACGCCTCCTCGGTTGGATAGGTGAAAATGCGGGCGCTCGGCGGAATCTTGTCGCCGGTCGGGATATTGGCGCAGGCGCCCTTCGTATCGAACGACCAATGGTGATAGGGGCAGCGCAGACGGCCGTCGACGATCTGGCCGACCGACAAGTCGGCGCCGAGATGGGGACACCAGGCGCTCTGGACCACCGGCTTGCCCGCTGCGTCGCGGTACGCCACCACCCGGGTGCCCAGAAAATCGCGGCCGATCACCGAACCCGGCGGCAGGTCGCGGGCCAGCGCGACCGGATACCAGCAGCGATGGAAGCCCGCCTCGGTCGCCGTGCGGTGCTCCGTGGCCAGTTTGCTCTTCGAACTCACCATGCCCATGGCTGTCTCCTTACGGTTTTGGTACTATTTGGTACCAACGCACTTAACTTATGGTACCGATTGGTACCGAGTCAAGAGGACGACTTGCCAAAAATCGCTGCCCCCAGCCCCTCCCCTCTGGCCGATCTGGAGCCGCGCCGGCGCGGCATCCTGGAAGCGGCTTACGACGTGTTGATGGAACGCGGCTATGCCGGCGCCAGCACGCTGGAGATCGCCACCCGGGCGCGCGTCTCCAAGCGTGAGCTCTATGCGGAGTTCGGCAACAAAAGCGGCATCCTGCAGGCCCTGATCGCCGCGACCGCGGCGCGCATGCAGCTTCCCCTGGCGGCGGTCGAGATCGGCGACCGCGCCGACCTTGCCAATGCGCTCGTGGCCTACGGCACGATGGCGTTGGCCGAGCTCACCAGCCCGCACGTCATCGCCGTCAATCGTCTGGCCGCGGCCGAAGCGGGACGCTCGAGCGAGCTGGGCGGAATCCTCGAAGAAAAAGGTCGCGAGCCCAACCGCAAGGCGTTGATCAATCTCATGGCGAAGGCCCAGGCTGCCGGCGTGCTGGGCCGCGGTGAACCGGACGCCATGGCGGGGCAGTTCTTCTCGCTGCTTCTAGGCGACCTGATGTTGCGCCTGATGCTGGGTGTGACGCCTCGGCCAGGGCCCGGGGAGCTCAAGAAGCGGTCACAGTCCGCAACCGAGGCGGTCCTGGCCCTCCACGCGGCCAGCGTCAGGCCTGGAGGATCGCGTCGACGGTCGTGACGAGCAGAGGATCGGCAGATAGCCGGCTTCTTCAGCGTCATCCGCCGCACGGTCGACTGGATCGCCGGCGGCTGCCCTATGCTTCTGTCAGGCGATCGGCAGCGGCGATCCATCGAAGCCCTCGAGCGGAAGCCCGAGGTAAGCGGCGATGGTCGGCGCGATGTCGACCAGGCTGGTCGAGCGCGCAGCCGGGCCCGACGTGCGGCCGCCGTCGTTGGCGATCAGGAACGGCCGCGTCTCGTCAGGTCCCCAGCCGCCATGTTGCCCGCTGCCGATGGGCACAGGCTTGCCCGCCTCGGCGGCTACCCAGCGCCGGCCGGCGACGCCGTAGGGGTTCGCTTCGGGTCGTCGCGCCATGTTGACCGCGGCCACGACACCATCCCGCGCGGCAAAGCCACGGTCGGCCAGGCTCTCACCGGTGACGACGTCGGCCGCCCACGGCTCCTGTCGCATCTTGTCGAGGACCCCGAGCAGTCCGACGCGCCCGCGCGCCGTGGCGTAGAGCAACGCCGCCGTGCCCTGGCCCGCCGTCGCCACGTCGCCGGCCGCCAGCGCGCCCGCCAAG
>DATHNU010000226.1:0-2891 GCA_035485695.1 Reyranella sp.
ACATTCGCGGTGAGTTTGCTGGAACGCCTGATCGAGGAGCACGCCAAGGGCGATCCCGCGCGCGCCGAGCAGGTACGCAAGGAGCTGAATCAGATCATCGGCGCCGACGTCAGCACCATCAAGCCAGGCTCGCCCGAGGCCGAGGCGCTGAAGAAGACCTTGATGGCGCGCGACGCCTGGTCGCCCTACCTCGAGGTCGGCATCGGCCCCTACGCCGAGATCTTCACCAAGGCGCCGGCCATGGCGGCGGTGGGCTATGGCGCGGAGATCGGCATCCGCTCGGACTCGGACTGGAACAATCCCGAGCCGGAGGTGACGCTGGTCGTCAACGCACGCGGCCAGATCGTGGGCGCCACCCTGGGCAACGACGTCAATTTGCGCGACATCGAGGGCCGCAGCGCCCTGTTGCTGGGCCAGGCCAAGGACAACAACGCCTCCTGCGCCATCGGCCCCTTCATCCGGCTGTTCGACCAGACCTTCTCGCTCGACGACGTGCGCCAGGCCAAGGTCGAGCTCGAGGTGACAGGCCCCGACCAGTTCCGCCTGCGCGGCGCCAGCGACCTGTCGAAGATCAGCCGCGATCCGACCGAGCTCGTCGCCCATGCGATGGGCCATACGCACCAGTATCCCGACGGCATGGTGCTGATGACCGGCACCCTGTTCGCACCCACCGAGCCGCGCAAGCCGGGCGGCGCGGGCTTCACCCACATGGTGGGCGATCTGGTTTCCATCCGCTCGCCCAAGCTCGGCACGCTCACCAACAGGGTGAACCATTGCGACAAGATTCCACCCTGGACGTTCGGCGTGACGGCGCTGATGCGCAATCTGGCGGCGCGCGGGCTGCTGGGATGACCGACTCTCTCTGCCGCCTGCCCGCTTCGGTGCTGCGCGAGCAGATCGCTGCCAAGAAAGTCTCGCCCGTCGAGTTGACCGAAGCGGTCCTGGCGCGCGCGGAGAAGCTGCAGCCGGTGCTGAACTGCTTCATCACCCTCGTCGCTGATCAGGCGCGAGCCGCCGCCCGGCAGGCCGAAGACGCGGTGATGCAGGGCAAGCCACTTGGCCTGCTGCATGGCATCCCCTTCGCCGCGAAAGACCTTGTCAACACCGCAGGCGTGCGCACGACCTTCGGTTCGCTGCATCACGACGAGAACGTGCCCAGGGAAGACGCCGTCTGCGCCGCTCGCGTGAAATCGGCAGGCGCCATCCTGTTCGGCAAGACGACGACTCCCGAATTCGGCCACAAGGCGCTGACCGACGCGCCCTTGTTCGGCCGCACGCGCAACGCCTGGAGCGCCGAGCGCACCTCGGGTGGCTCGAGCGGCGGCGCGGCCGTCGCGGTGGCCGCCGGCATCGGGCCGATCGGCATCGCCACCGACGGCGGCGGCTCGACGCGCATTCCGGCGGCAGCCAACGGCGTGGTCGGGCTGAAGCAGAGCAACGGCGTGATCCCGCACAGCCAGGTGGCCGATGCCTTCGGCAACTACACCTATGTGACGCCGATGACGCGCACGGTGATGGACACCGCCCTGATGCTGCAGGCCATGGCCGGGCCGCACCCTTCCGATCCCTGGTCGATCGGCGTCGCGCCGCAGGATTACATCACCGCGGCGCGCGCCGAGGGCGACCTCTCGGGCAAGCGCATCCTCTACAGCCTGACCTTGGGCAACACGGCCGTGGCCAAGGACGTGGCGACCGCATTCGAACGCGCGCTCGGCAAGCTGGGCGACCTCGGCGCCGAGCTGGTCGAGCTCGACGAGACGCCGCCGGACATGGAACCGATCTGGAAAGTGATCAACCACACGACCTGGCGGGCACGCTTCGACGAGCTGATCCGCCGCGAGGACAATCGGCTTTCGCCTTCGCTGGTGCGCCAGGTCGCCATGGCGTCGGAGTGGTCGGGCGCCGACTACCAGCGCGCCATGTTCCAGCGCACCGATCTCTTCCGCATGGTGCAGCGCTGGTTCGAGACGGCCGACTATCTGGTGACGCCGACGCTCTCGCGCACGGCGCTGCCGATCGAGCAGGACCTGTTCGAGCCCATCCGGATCGACGGTGTCGAGGTGGGGGAGCTGCGCCGCAACTGGTTTCCCTACACCATGCCCTTCAACATCACCGGCCACCCGGCCCTCACCCTGTGCTGCGGTTACGATTCGGAAAGCCTGCCGATCGGCCTGCAGATCGTCGGCCGCTTCCGCGACGAGGGCTCGGTGCTGCGCGCGGCGGCGCTCTATGAGGCGAGCGAGGACTGGCTGGCGCGATGGCCCGACCTCTAATGCTAGAGGCCCTCATACTCTTCCGGACCGCGGGCCTCTGGCCCGCTCATGATCATGAGCGAGCGAGTCCCTTCGGCAAGCTCAGGGCAGGCTGCTCGCGGTCCGGAAGAGCATGACGCGTCACCGGAGTGGCGCGGTCTTCTCATGTGGAGCGCGGACCTCCAGGTCCGCATCATGCGCATGAGCGGACCTGGAGGTCCGCGCTCCAAAACGCGCCACTGGAGTGGCGCGCCCCCAGCGAAGAGGCTTCCACCTCTCTCGGCCGAAGAGATCCAGGCGCGGGTTCTCTATCGCGACGGGCTGATCCTGGTGATCGACAAGCCGGCGGGGCTTGCCGTCCATGCCGGCCCCAGCAAGGCGCCCAACCTCGAGGAATGCTTCGACGCGCTGCGCTTCGGCCTGCCGCGTCCGCCGGCGCTGGCCCATCGCCTCGACGCCGACACGTCGGGCGTGCTGGTGCTGGGCCGTCATCCCAAGGCGCTGAGCAAGCTCGGCCGCCTGTTCCAGGCGCGCGACACCGAGAAGACCTACTGGGCGGTCGTGCAGGGCGCGCCGCCCGCCGCGGAAGGCGTGTTCGACCAGAAGCTGCTCAAGGTGAACACGCGGAGCGGCTGGTCG
>DATHNU010000227.1:0-2403 GCA_035485695.1 Reyranella sp.
CTAAGCTTCGTTGCGGCCAAGTCGCATATCGAGATCGAACGGGTAGAGCGGCCGCTTGACCCTGGTGTACTTGAACAGTTTCAGGTCCGACGCGGTGCAGCCGTCGCCGTCGCACATGACGATGTGCTTGGCGATGGGCTCGAAGCCGGCGCGGAAATGCTGGCGCGACTTGATCAGCACGTATTTCTTGCGGCGCGGATCGATGCCGCAATGGGTGAACACGCCGAGGTCGAAGGGCTCGGCACGCCTTTCCGACACCACGATCTGCATCTTGCCGGTGTCGAGCACGGCGGTGCGTCCCATGCGCACCGTGGTGCCGGTCGCCATCGGGCCGGTGACCGTGAACTGGCCGTCGGTGATCGCCTTGACCTTGCCCGTCACCTTGAGCGGCTTGCCCTTGAGGCCCATGGCCGGCATGTCAACCTTGCCGCCGAGCTCCAGGGTCACCTCGGCGCCGACGCCGGCCTTGACCATCTGCTCGACGCAGGCCGGATCGCAGATCGGGCCGGCGCAGGCGTCCTCGAGACCTTGCTTCATCGCCTCCTCGACGACGCTCATCACGTCCTGGGTGCCGCCCGAGGCGGTGTTGTCGCCGTGGTCGGCCAGGACGACGGGGCCGCCGTCGAGCGACTTGGCGCGCGCCACCTGGACCGACAGTGGCTCGGGATGAAAGAGAAAGCCTTCGCGCTTCTCCCAGGCGGCATCGAGGATCTTGTTCAGCAGGAGCTCGCCCTCGGCCGTGCGCTTGTCGCAGACGATCACCGAGGAGAGCGCCAGGTGAGGGATGTCGGCCTGGGGGAAGCCGCCGAACACCGAGGCGTTCAATACCTCGCCCGTATCCTCGGCCTGGTTGGCCATACCCATCACGGTCTTCATCGGCTCGCGCGAGGGGGTGTGGACAAGCGAGCTGCTCATGATGGGCCGGTTGCCCCACACCATCTTCGGCTCGACCTCGCCCGCCAGCGTGCGCATCAAGGTGCGGCCGGCGCGACGAGCGGTGTCGGCCATGTCGATATGGGGATAAGTGCGATAGCCCGTGATGATGGTGGCGCCCTTGATCATGGCGTCGGTCATCTGGGTGTGGAAATCGAGTGCCACCGCGATCGGCACGTCGGGCGCGATCCTGCGGATGCGATTGAGCAGCTCACCCTCGCCGTCGTCATAGTGCTCGGCGACCATGGCGCCGTGCAGGGCCAGCAGCACGGCATCGCAGCCCTTCTTGATCTCGTCGACGATGGCGGTCGTCATCTGCTCGTACGCCGCTTTGGTCACGAGACCCGAGGGATGCGCCGAGGCCGCCATCGGCAGCGTGAATTCCGCGCCTGCCTTGCGGGCGACTTCGATGAATCCCCCCAGGGACGTGTTGGTGCCTTCGGCTTCTTTGACGGCGCCAGGACCGCTGAGGGCGCCTGCGCGGGAGAAAGATTCTATCGGAGTCGGCAGCGGCGAGAACGTATTGGTCTCGTGCATCATCATCGCGATTGCAAATTTCTTCGCCAATTCTCTCTCCCAACGTATGCCAAGCCCTTGAGTAATTTACAGAAATGCGTGCAGTGTGCGCATTGTCACAGCTTTGCGCATGCTGCAAACCTGCCCCGCATGATCGTTGTGCGTTGCAGAAAAGCCACACCCAACCACGACATAAAGCAGAGTTAAATATGTGAATTCAGGGCCTTTTTTCCCTCTTGAAATCCCTTCGCAAGTGCACCATTCTTAGGAGGCAGCAAACGCCGCGTCTGCGGCCTTCATTGTTTGCTGTATGCCCGTCTTGGGCGTTTCCTCCCTAAACTCGGGCCGTGCTTGTCACGGCCCTTTTTTTTGGCCGATCGCCAACGTCCCTTGTGCAAATAGCGCGCTACTCGGCCGCCAACGGCCGGGGCAGCAGCACGGTTCTCGCCTGATCGGCGATCTCTTCCAGCAATCCCGCCATCAGCCGCTCCACGACCGAAGCGGTGGGCAGCTTCTCATGACGCGCTTCGTCCATATAGAGCGCGCGATTGATTTCGATCTGCAGAGCATGCCGGCCAAGGCTGGGAGATCCGTAACGCTGCGTGCTGAAGCCGCCGGCGTAGGGCTGGTTGCGATGGACCCTGAGGCCGCGGCCGCTCAGCCAGCGCTCGGCGCAATCCACCAGGTCGGCGGCGCACGACTCGCCATGATTGTCGCCCAGCACGATGTCGACGCGGTGATCGCGCTCGCGCAGCCCCATGCCCGACGCCGAGGACGGCATCGAATGGGCGTCGATCAGCAGGGCGCTGCCACACAGCCGGTGCGTCTGCTCGATCAAGGTCGAGAGGGCCGTGTGATAGGGCCGCCAGCAGGTTTCCAGCCGCTGCTCGATCTCGCCGGACGGAACGCGGCCGCGATAGATCGCCTCGCCGCTGGCCGCCACCCTGGGGATCA
>DATHNU010000228.1:0-2825 GCA_035485695.1 Reyranella sp.
GATTTGCAGGTCCTGGGCGATGTAGGGCAGCGCCAGGTTGGTCATCGAGTTGCTGAACACCGACATCATCAGCCCGATGGTGATGGTCGCCACCGCGAGCCGGCGCGGCCAGCCGGCGGGCATTCCGTCGGGATGCGCGAATGTTACCTGAGCCGCTTCGGCCATCTTCCGTTTCTAGGTCCAGCGTGTCGCGTCGGAAGCCCTCTCCGCCGGCGTAACCGCGGGGGGAGAGGGAGGGGACCCGCGCGAGAGCGCGGGGAGGGTGAGGTGGGTCATCGACCTTGCGATCCGAAGATCGCGTTCATGCCGGGCACCACCTCACCCTCCCATCGCTGGCGCGATGGGCCCCGTCCTCTCCCCCGCTACGCGGCGGAGAGGGAGCTCGAGCGCGACGAGTCGAGAAAGCCATTGCTACTGTGGGACCGTCGGCAAATCACCGCCAATGGTGGTGCGCTGCATGAAGCGCTTGTGCTTGACCGCGTCGTAGTAGGTGGCGCGGTGCAGGACGGCGCGGTTGTCCCACACGATCACGTCGCCCTCGCGCCAGGCATGCGACAGCCGGAATTCCGGCTGGTCGGCGCGCTGCGAGAGCTCGAACAGCAGCGCCTCGCCGGTCTCCCTGGGCCAGCCGACGATGTGGCCGGCATGGGCGCCTATATAAAGTGCGCGCCGTCCGTTGATCGGATTGTCGCGATAGAGCCGCTGCTTGACCGGCGGCAGCTCGGCGATCGCCTTGGCGCTCAGGATGCCCTTCTGGACCCGGTTGCGCGAATAAAGCAGCGCATGCTCGGCGATCAGCGGCTGGACCGTGGCCTGCAAGGCCGGCGGCAGGGCCTCCCAGGCCGCCCGCATGCACAAAAACTCGGTGTTGCCGCCTTCGGGCGGGCAGAGGCGCGCGGTCAGGATCGAGCACAGCGAGGGCACGCGCTTGAAGGAGGAGTCCGAATGCCAGAAGTAGTTGGCCTTCTGGTAGATCATGCGCATGTCGTCGGGCGGGATCGGCTCGCCGGTCATGATGTCGAGGTTGGACTGGCGCTGGAACTTGGTGCCGGCGGCGGGATTGGAGACGCCGGTGGTCTCGAGCGGTCCGAAATTCTCGCTGAACTCGATCTGCTTCTCGTCGTCCATCGGCTGGTCGCGGAACAGCAACACCGAATGTTCCTCGAAGGCGGCGCGGATCGGCCCGAACTCGCGCGCCGACAGCGGCCGCGTGATGTCGATGCCGGAGACTTCCGCGCCGAACAGCGGATGCAGCCTGGTGACGGTGATGGGGCCGGTGTTGCGCATCGCTCGACGTCTCCTTCAGTCGACGATCGCCTGGTAGGTGAGCACGCGCAGCTCGCGGCGGATCGGGTAGGTCGAGGACGGCATGAGCTGGGTCAGCATCACCACCGCCATGTCTTCCGCCGGATCGCACCAGAAGGCGGTCGAGGCGGCCCCGCCCCAGGCATACTCACCGGGCGAGCCCAGTATGTGCGCCTTGGCCGGATCGATCGTGACCGAGAAGCCCAGGCCGAAGCCGATACCGTAGTAGGTCGACTCGGAGAAGCGCGGCATGCCCATGTCGGCCATGTCGCCCTTGAGATGGTTCATGGTCATGAGCTCGACCGTCTTGCGGCCGAGCAGGCGGGTGCCCTCGAGCTCGCCCTTGTTGAGCATGAACTTGCAGAAGCGGAGATAGTCCGCCGCGGTCGAGACCAGCCCGCCGCCGCCCGAATTCACTTTGCGCGGTGCGAGATAGCGGCTCTTGCCGGGATCGTCGAGCAGCTCGAGTTTGCCGCCCCCATTGGCGTTCGAGGTGCCTGCCTGATAGTTGGCGGCAAAGCGCTCGTGCTTGTCGGCCGGCACGTGGAAGTCGGTGTCGACCATGCCGAGCGGGGCCAGCACCTTCTCCTTGAGATAGACCTGGTAGGGCTGGCCGGAAATGACCTCGACCAGATATCCCAGCACGTCGGTGGCGACGCTGTAGTTCCAGGCCTTGCCGGGCTGGGCGATCAGCGGGAAGGTCGCGAGCTTCTCGACGACCTGCTTGAGGCTGGTGTCGGCGGTGCCGAAATCGACGCCGTCCTTGGCGCGGTAGAGCGCATCGACCGGGTTGCTCTCCATGAAGCCGTAGGTCAGGCCCGACGTGTGGGTCAGCAGGTCGCGGAAATTGATCTCGCGCTCGGCGGGCGTCGTATCGATCTTGCCGCGGCTGCCGCCGGCATAGACGCGCGGGTTGGCGAAGGCGGGTATGAACTTGGAGATCGGGTCGTCGAGCTGAAAGCGACCCTCTTCATAGAGCATCATGATCGCGGTCGAGGTGAGCGGCTTGGTCATGGAATAGATGCGGAAGATGGTGTCGGGCCGCATCGGCTTGTTGCGCTCGACGTCGGCCTTGCCGACGGTCTCGGCGAAGGCGAGCTCGCCCTTGCGCATGACCACGGCGACCATGCCGGCCAGGCGGCCGCTATCGACCCAGCCATTCATCCACTTGCGCACGCGGTCGAGCCGCGGAGCGGAAAGGCCGACCTGTTCGGGGGCGACGAGCGGCAGGGTGTCCATGGCGATCCTCCTCGGTAGGCCGCTAGAGTAGCCCAGGAAAGCACGGCCAGACACGACAGAAACGGGAGGGAGCAATGGCGAGATTGTGCGAAGGACGGGTGGCGATCGTGAGCGGCGGCGCGCGCGGCGTGGGCCGCGAGCACTGCCTGATGCTGGCCGAGCACGGCGCCAAGGTGGTGGTGAACGATTTGGGCGGCGACCGCGCCGGCAAGGGCAACGACGTGGGGCCAGCCCAGCAGGTGGTGAACGAGATCAAGGCCATGGGCGGCGAGGCGGTGGCC
>DATHNU010000229.1:0-2601 GCA_035485695.1 Reyranella sp.
GAGGGCGCGAGGGCGACAATCCAGCGATCAGGAGATCCACATGCTTCACGGTGATATCACCAGCAGTAACGACACGGTTGGCGTAGCCGTCGTCAACTACAAGATGCCGCGCCTCCACACCAAGGCGGAGGTGCTGGCCAATGCCCGTCAGATCGCCGAGATGCTCGTCGGCATGAAGATCGGCCTGCCGGGCATGGATCTGGTCATCTTCCCGGAATACAGCACGCACGGCATCATGTACGACTCGAAGGAGATGTACGAGACCGCCGCGAGCGTGCCCGGCGAGGAGACCAAGATCTTCGCCGACGCCTGCAAGAAGGCGAAGGTGTGGGGCGTGTTCTCGCTGACCGGCGAGCGTCACGAGGATCACCCGAACAAGGCGCCCTACAACACGCTGATCCTGATGAACGACAAGGGTGAGATCGTTCAGAAGTATCGCAAGATCATGCCGTGGGTGCCGATTGAAGGCTGGTATCCGGGCAATTGCACCTACGTCTCGGAAGGGCCGAAGGGGCTCAAGACCAGCCTCATCATCTGCGATGACGGCAACTATCCCGAGATCTGGCGCGACTGCGCCATGAAGGGCGCCGAGCTCATCGTGCGCTGCCAGGGCTACATGTATCCGGCCAAGGACCAGCAGGTGCTCATGGCCAAGGCCATGGCCTGGGCCAACAACGTCTATGTCGCGGTCGCGAACGCCTCCGGCTTCGACGGCGTCTACTCCTACTTCGGCCACTCGGCGATTATCGGCTTCGACGGCCGGACGCTCGGCGAGTGCGGCGAGGAGGACATGGGCATTCAATACGCCCAACTGTCGAAGGGGCTGATCCGCGATGCGCGCCGCAATCTCCAGTCGCAAAACCACCTGTTCAAGCTGGTGCACCGCGGCTACACCGGCAAGATCAATTCCCGCGAGGACATCCGCGGCGAGGCGATCTGCCCGTACGACTTCTACAAGAAGTGGATCACCGATCCCGAAGGCACCCGCACCATGGTCGAGGCACTCACGCGTTCGACCGTCGGCACCGACGAATGCCCGATCGAAGGCATTCCGAACCAGAAGGCGGCGGCCCATCGCTGACGCGGCCGCACGTTAAAGGCAGCGGCGCCTTCCTTCCGCCTCTCGACCCTCCCTCGCCTCCGGGGGAGGGGCCGGAGGTCGCGACAACGGCGCCCGCTTGTTCTATAGGTTCCAGCAGAATGGAGCTCGACGACTTCAGGATCGGCGAGGAGCCGTATTACCGCGGCATCGGCGATGAAGTGCGCCTGTTCACGGCGGCTTATGCCGAGCGCATGCCGATCATGCTCAAGGGGCCGACCGGCTGCGGCAAGACGCGGTTCGTCGAGTACATGGCCTGGAAGCTCGAGCGCCCGCTGGTGACGGTCGCCTGCCACGAGGACATGACCGCATCCGATCTGGTCGGGCGCTACCTGCTCGACGCCCAGGGCACCGTCTGGCATGACGGTCCGCTCACGATCGCGGTGCGCCACGGCGCCATCTGCTATCTCGATGAAATCGTCGAGGCCCGGCAGGACACGACCGTCGTCATCCATCCGCTCACCGACGACCGCCGCGTGCTGCCGCTGGAGAAGCGCGGCGAGCTCGTGCGCGCCCATCCCGATTTCCAGCTCGTCATCTCCTACAACCCCGGCTACCAGAGCGTTCTCAAGGATCTCAAGGAATCGACCAAGCAGCGCTTCGGCGCGATGGACTTCGGCTATCCGCCCGCCGCCATCGAGGCCGAAATTGTTGCGCACGAGGCCGGCATCGAAGGCGCGGTGGCGGACAAGCTGGTTGCGATCGGGCAGCGCTCGCGCAATCTCAAGGGCCACGGTCTCGACGAGGGTGCTTCGACACGCATGCTCATCCAGGCCGGGCGGCTCATTGCCCACGGCGTCTCGATCGAGGCCGCCTGTCAGATTGCGCTGGTGTTGCCGATCACCGACGACGCCGATATCAGGGGCGCGCTGACGGCGGCAATCACCGCCTCCATTTGACGGTCCATGGCCAGGACTCTCTCCGAGCAGCAGCAATCCCTGATCGCGACTCTCGCCGATCAGCCGGAGATCGCCGGGACGCTCGAACTGGTGTGGCGCCAGGCGCGCGCGAGCATGCCGCCGGCGCTGCTCGGCGACTGGGTTGCCGCCTGCCGCGACATCGCCGCGAGCACCGGGCCGAATGCGGCCATCGCCTTTCTGCGCAATTCTCCCTCGGTCGCCGCCGCTGCGGGGCCGCAAGCCGTCGTGGCGCTGGCCGCTTTGGCCCCCGATTTTGCCGAGATTGCCGGCGGCAATGCGACGCTCGCGCTGTTGGTCGCGGCGCCCCATGCGGCGCGCCGGCTCGCCACGCCGCAAGCCTTTGGCGAATGGCTGGGGGTGGTCCGGCGCATCGCTGAGACGGCGCCGGAATCCGTCGGCCTGCTGCTCGACCGTTCCGCCCGGGTGCTCGACAGCCTCGATCTTCGCTCGTTCGAGACCTGGGCGCTGGGCGGGATACGCGCCGCCGAGAACGACCCCGAACGTCGCTTGAGATTTTTCGCGCTGCTCGACACGCAGGCGCTGCACGCGATCGAGCACGGCGCCGACAGCATCGCCTTCACT
>DATHNU010000230.1:0-6477 GCA_035485695.1 Reyranella sp.
CCCGCACCGCCGTCGGCACGATCACCCTGTCGCCGTCTGCACATTGATCCAGGACCATTGACGCACGTCCCGCGAGGACCAATATTCACCCGATGTTCGACACTGCTCGCCTGCCATGCTCGCGAATGCGCCAGCCCCTTCGACCGGACGGGGCGGAAGGATGACGCGCGGGCGATAGCCGCCTGATCGGTCTCTCGAGCCCTTCCACGCGAAGGGCTTTTTCATGTCCACACGCGACACGATGGAGAGATCCCATGGCCAAGTTTCTGATCACCAGCGCACTTCCCTACGTCAATGGCGTAAAACATCTCGGCAACCTCGCCGGGTCGCTCTTGCCGGCCGACATCCATGCGCGTTTTCGCCGGCAAACCGGGCACGAGGTGCTGTTTCTCTGCGGTACGGACGAGCACGGCACACCCACCGAGCTCGCAGCCCAGGCGGCGGGATTGCCGGTCGCCGAGTATTGCTCGCGTCAGCACGCGATCCAGGCCGACATCTATCGTCGCTTCGGCCTCTCGTTCGACCACTTCTCGCGAACCTCGGGCGCCGCCAACCGACTGCTGACACAGGAACTCTTCCGGCGCCTCGATGCCGCCGGTTATATCGAGCCGCGCGTTATTCGGCAGGCCTATTCATCCACCGACAAGCGCTTCCTTCCCGACCGCTACGTGATCGGCACCTGCCCGCATTGCGGCAACCCGAACGCCCGTGGCGACCAGTGCGAAAGCTGCACACGCCTGCTCGACCCCGATGACCTCGTGTCGCCGCGCTCGGCGATCTCCGGCGCGACCGATATCGACTTTCGCGAGACGCGGCATTTGTTCCTGAAACTGTCGGCGTTCGAGGGCCACCTGCGGCGATGGATCGAAACCCGACACGATTGGCCGCTGCTGGTGCGTTCGATCGCGCTGAAGTGGCTCGACGAGGGCCTCAAGGACCGTTGTATCACGCGCGATCTCACCTGGGGCGTGCCGGTACCCAAGCCGGGCTTCGAAGACAAGGTCTTCTACGTCTGGTTCGACGCGCCGATCGGCTACATCGCGGCAGCGGTCGAATGGAGCGAAGCGGCCGCAGGACGCGACTGGCGTGCCTGGTGGCAGGGCGGCGATGACGTGCACTACGTGCAATTTCTCGCCAAGGACAATGTGCCCTTCCACACCATTAGCTTTCCCGCGACGATCCTCGGATCGGGTCTTCCGCTCAAACTCGCGGATATCATCAAGGGCTTCAACTGGCTCACTTTCGAAGGCGGCAAGTTCTCGACCAGTGGACAACGCGGGATATTCACGGACGCGGCTTTGGCGTTGCTTCCCGCCGACAGCTGGCGCTGGTGGCTCGCCGCCAACGCGCCGGAGAATGCCGATGCCGACTTTGCGATCGCGCGCTTCGTCGAGGGCGTGAACAAGGACCTGGCCGACACTTTCGGCAATCTCGTCAACCGTTGCCTCGCCTTCGCTGCCGCGCGATTCGACGCGACGGTCCCCGAAGCCCGAACTGCCGGAGCGGCCGAGGACAAACTCGCCGTCGAACTCGGGACGCTCCTGAGGCGATTGCGCGAACATCACGAGGCGCTGGCCCTGCGCAAGGCAGCGGACGAGGTCCGCTCGATTTGGCGGCTTGCAAACGCCTATCTCGCCGATGCCGCACCCTGGACCGTCATCAAGGACGATCCCGAACGGGCCGCTGCAATCGTGAGGACGGGCATCAATCTGGTGCGGGTCGCAGCGTTGGCGGGCTGGTCCTTTATTCCTTTAGCCGCAGCGGACGTCTTGCAAAGCTTGGGGGAAGACGCGGAGCTGGTGCCATGGGTAGAGGATGGCAAAGAGGCGCTCTCGGCGATCCCGGCGGGACGGCGCTTTCGTGTTCCGCCCCTGCTTTTTCCGAAGGTTACAGCCGGCGAGCTGGCTACCGCGGCTTGTCGCCCGCCAGCGTGATCCGGTGCATCACCCGCCGGTAACCATGATAGTCGTTGATCGGATTGTGCATGGCGCAGCGATTGTCCCAGAAGGCGAGCGAGCCCACGTCCCAGCGGAAACGGCAGGTGAATTCAGGCCGCGCCTGGTGCTCCCATAGGAAGTCGAGCAGCGGCAGGCTCTCCTTCTCGGTCCAATTCTTGATGTGTGCGGTGTGGGCCCTCGAGGTATAAAGCGCCTTGCGGCCGGTCTCGGGGTGCGTGCGCACGATGGGATGCTCTGCGCTCAGCACCTTCGGCTCTGCGCCGGCCGCCTTCATGCGATCCTCGCGCGTCTTGGTGACGTCGGCCTTGATCGAGGAACTCACGCCGATCAGCCCGTCGAGCGTCGCCTTCAGCCCGTCCGACAACGCCTCGTAGGCGAGATACTGGTTGGCGAACATCGTGTCGCCACCATAGGGCGGCACCTCGCGTGCCAGCAGCATGCTGCCCATCGGCGGTAGGGCGAGATAGGTCGTGTCGGAATGCCAGATGCCACCAAAATTGTTGCGCTCGTGCTCGAGCTTGATCACCGGCGTGATCATGGGCGTTTCGGGCAGGCCCTTGAGCTGCGGATATTCGATCGGCTCGCCGAACTTCCTGGCGAAGGCGAGCTGCTGGTGCGGCGTCGCCTTCTGGTCGCGCAGGAAGATCACGAGATGGTCGAGCAAGGCCTGGCGCATCTCGCCGACGACGACGTCCCCGAGATCGCACGAGATGTCGACACCGTGGATCTCGGCGCCCAAGGCGCCCGAAATCGGCCGAACCTCGATATGGCGATAGTTGCGCATGCTCATTCCTTCGCCCTACTCCTTGGCCCATGGCGGCAGCGTCTTGGCCATGAAATGCCCGATGCCTTCCGCCGCCTGCGGCCGGCGCAGCAGCCCGACCAGGCTGTGTGCTGCGTCATCGAGTACGGCCCGATCATCCTCCGTGGCGCAACTCAGCACCAGACGTTTGACGGTGGCCAGCGCCTGCGGTTCCAGCTTCATGATGTCGTCGACCGCCGCCCGCAAGGTCCGGCTTATATCGGCGGTGGTGGCACAGAGATGGCGACCGACGCCCAGGCGATGGGCTTCCACCGCGTCGATCACCCGGCCGGTGACCGCGAGATCGCGGGCCGCGCCTTCACCGATGCGGCGCACCACGAACGGAATGATCTGCGAGGGAATGAAGCCGACCTTGGGCTCCGGCATGCCAAAGCGGGCGCTGTCGTGCAGGATCACCACATCGGAACAGCAGGCCATGCCGAAGCCGCCGCCCACCGCCGAGCCCTCGACGATGGAGATCGTGGCCTGCGGCAGATTGGCGAGCGCCAGCAGGGCATCGCCGAACTGGCGATAGGCCGGCACCAGCGGGTCGGCGGCGCCATTGTCGGGCCGGGCGGGCATGTCGGCCATGGCATCGAGGTCGCCGCCGGCGCAGAAATGGCCGCCGGCGCCGCGCAATATCAGCACGCGGCAGCTCTGATCGTCGCGCACCCGGGTGAAGGCGTCCTCGAGCTCCAGCATCATGGCATGGGTGAGCGCGTTTCGGCGTTCCGGGCGACTGAGGACCAGCCGCGTCACCGCGCCGTCGCGCTCCAGCCTGATGTTGGCATAGTCGGCCATGGGCAAAGTCTTAGCCGGCGGTTATCGTAGCAACAAGATGATGCGTTTCGTGGTTCCGCTGCTCGCAGCGATGGGCACTACCGTCGCAGCGTCGGCACAGGAATGGGGTCAGGTCTCGACGCCGACCGCGGGCCCTCCCCAGTCGATCGGCTTCTATACGGCCGGTTGCCTGCAGGGCGCGCAGGCCTTGCCGCTCGACGGCCCCGGCTACGATGTGATCCGCATCAGCCGTAACCGCTATTGGGGCCAGCCCGTCACGCTCGACTTCATCAAGTCGCTGTCGGAGAAGGTGCGCGCCGCGGGCCAGGCACCCCTTTATATCGGCGACATCGGCCAGCCGCGCGGTGGCCCCGCCGTCTCCGGTCATGCCAGTCATCAGACCGGCCTCGATGCCGATATCTGGTTCGAGCGCCAGCCCGGGCCGCGGCTGGCGCCGGCGGAGCGGGAGAATCCCCGGCTACGCTCGCTGGTGCGCGCCGCCGACGATGGCATCGACGACAGCGTCTTCACCCCGCAGCACGTAACCCTGCTGCGGCTGGCGGCCGAGATGCCCCATCTCGACCGCATCTTCGTGAACAAGTGGATCAAGCAGCGGCTCTGCCAGACCGTCACCGGCAGCCGCGCCTGGCTCAACAAGCTCGTGGTGTGGGTCGGCCATGACGAGCATTTCCACATCAGGCTCCACTGTCCGCCGGGCAACCCGCAATGCAAGCCGCAAGCGGGCTACTACGCCGACGATGGCTGCGGCGAGCCACTTGATCTCTGGTTCACGCGCCCGCCGGTCACGCTGCCGCCGCCCGATGTGCCACAGGCGCCCTATCGGCCCAAGCTGCCGGCCGCCTGTGCGGCGGTGCTGAAGGCGCCGTGATCAGGAATTGCCGCAGCGGTCCGCCCGGCTGCGCGCCTCGTTATCCAGCCAGTCCAGGCCGCCGACATTGCCGGGTCGCCGCCAGATCACCTGGCTGCTGCTGCCGGATTGACGGACGGTATAGGTCGAGCCCGCTTGCGGCGTGTTCGTCGGCGTGAAGCTGATGACCGCGACGCCATCCTGAGGGAGGTCAGGCGGGGAAACCGCGAATGCGCCGGCGGGCTTCGCGGCCAGGCAGCTGACCATGGCGGCGAACGGCACGGCGTAATTGGCCGACCAGACGGGCGGCAGCGGCGGCGGCGCCGAACTGGTGCAGGCGGCCGCACCAAGCAGGACCGAAACAGACGCCAGGACAACCTTCACCATCACGCTCTCCCCGGACCTAGACATCGACATCGACAACCACAGGCACGTGATCGCTGAGGCCGGACCCGCACCAGGTCTCGAACGTGCCAATGCTCAGCTCGCGTACCTTACCGATCCACACCGACGGCACGAAGATATAATCGATGTGATAGGTCGGTCCGTCCTTGGTGCGGTCGCGCCAATAGAGCGTGGGCTCGCTCTCCGCGCCATGCGCCTCGCCGCGGACCGCGTGGTAGGCGCTGACCAGGCCAAAACTGTCCTCGAGGATGCGGACCTTGGTCGAATGGTTGATGCGCCATCCCGGCTTGTCCCAGATCGTGTTGCTGTTGAGGTCGCCCGCGATCACGGCCGGCCGCGCGCCGAGAAAGCTCTTGTAGCGCGACAATGCCCGTCGCAACGGGCCCAGCTGGTGCTTGCGGATACCGCCGGCGCTGGCGTTCTGCGCCCACACGGCCAGCAGGTTGCATTCGGTCGGCCCGCCGATATGGACCGGCGCGATGTAGCGCAACGCAGGATGATAGGACTCCGCCAGCCGAACCGCGTAGCCGTTGAAGGCGAAAACCGCGAGGCCCTTGTGCGGGTTGCGGCCGATCCAGACGGGATCGCCCTGCATCCAGGACGACCGGGAGCGCAAACGCAGGCGCTCCGGCTCGGCACATTCGCAGACGATGGCGATATCCGGCGACAGGTCGAGCAGCCCGTCGACCTTGTGCTCGAGCGCCATGTTGCAGTTCCAGGCGACGATCCTCATGCCGCCGCAACTTACACCCTGCCGATGGTCAAAAGCAGATGCCTGCGCGAGGATACGCACCATGAAGAAGCCGTTGCTCGCCCTCGCCGGCGGCATTGCCGCCCTGGCGTTGCTCGCGGGATTGGCGACGGCCTTTCCCTTCGCCGCGATCTTCCTCCGGGTCGGCCTGGACTCCCTGACGCCACAAGCCATCGGCTGGGAGGCCAAGAACGCCTGGTCTAAATGCGACGGTGCGATCGGCGGAACGGTGGATTGGCCGTCGCAGCCCGCCCTGGCCTGTGCCGCCATGCATATGTGCGCCAACGAAGCCACCCTGACGTCTGAGCAACGCGCTTCGCTGACATCGGCCGCCCGCCGCCTGCCCGATTGCGGCGATCCGTAGAAGTCACCCGCATTGGTCGCCGCATCGCCATCGGTCGGACGCGTTGACTCCTCGTCACACTTTGGCAACCATCAAAGTATGAAGGAAGGCCCCGACGTTTCGATCGTTGCCGCGCTGATCGGCGATCCCGCCCGCGCCAACATGCTGATGGCGCTGATGTCGGGTCTCGCCTTGAGCGGCACCGAACTCGCGGCCGAAGCGGGCGTCACGCTCTCCACGGCAAGCGGCCATCTCTCCAAGCTCGAGAGCGCAGGCCTCGTGGCCGCGCGCAAGCAAGGCCGCACCCGCTATTTCCGGTTCGCCGATCCCGACGTCGCGGCCGCGGTCGAGGCCCTGATCCCGATCGCCACCCGGGTCGGCCATTTGCGCAGCCGTCCAGGGCCGCGCGACCAGGCGATGCGCCAGGCACGGTCGTGCTATGACCATCTCGCCGGCCGCCTGGCCGTGGCCCTGCTCGACCGCTGGCTGGCGCGCAGGGTGCTGAGCCAAAGCGGAGATACCCTGAAGCTCACGAACTCCGGCCGCCGACGCCTGGAACGTCTCGGGGTC
>DATHNU010000231.1:0-2139 GCA_035485695.1 Reyranella sp.
CACCCTGGCGGAAATGTCCGACGCCACCCTTTCCGTGCTTAAAAGCCGCCGCGACATCGCCTGCGTGCTGGTCAATCCGCTGCAGGCGCTGCATCCCAACATCGGCGCGCCCGCCGACACGACCCTGGTCCACAGCCGGCCCGACAGGAGCGTCGATCGCGCCGCCTACGCGGCCTGGCTGAGGGCGCTGCGCGCGATCTGCAGCGCGCGTGGCATCGTGCTGATTTTCGACGAGGTCTTCGTCGGCTTCCGCCTGGCGCCCGGCGGCGCCCAGGACTATTTCGGCGTCGAAGCCGATATCGTGACCTACGGCAAGACGGTGGGCGGCGGCCTGCCCGTCGGCGTCGTGTGCGGTCATCACCGCTTCATGAAGCGCTTTCGCGAGGACCACCCCGCCGACATCTGCTTCGCGCGCGGCACCTTCAATTCCCATCCCTATGTCATGGCGGCGATGAACGAATTCCTGCTCCATCTCGAGGGGCCCGAGATGCAGGCTCTGTATCGCGATCTCGACGCCACCTGGGCGGGGCGGGCGGCCACGCTCAACAGAAGATTGGCCGAGCGCGGCCTGCCGCTGCAGGTGGCGCACCTGTCGTCGATCTGGACCGTCTGCCACACGGCGTCGTCGCGCTACAACTGGATGCTGCAATATTACCTCAAGGCCCACGGCCTGGCTCTGAGCTGGGTCGGCACCGGCCGGCTGGTCTTCAGCCTGAATTTCAGCGATGCCGATTTCGAGGCGGTGGCCGAGCGCTTCCTGGCCGCGGCCGATTCCATGCGTCGCGACGGCTGGTGGGAGCCCGGCGCGCTGGGCAGCGACCGCGCCATCAAGCGCCGCATCCTGCGCGAGATGCTGGGCGCCGCCATCGCGCCGTGGCGGCCCGGGAGGCGTCGGCCCGACCTCGTCGGCGGCCGCCCGCTTGAGCAGATCCCGAATGGGGCGACCCAAACCACCTCACCCTGAGGAGCGCCCGTAGGGCGCGTCTCGAAGGGTGGGCAACCTGCCTTGTCGTTGCCCATCCTTCGAGACGGCGCTGCGCGCCTCCTCAGGATGAGGCCTGACTGTTGAAGCAAGGCAAACCTCACCCTGAGGAGCGCGCCTCTCACCACGAGCGAGCGTTAAGGCAGGCTCATGTCTTGCCGGAGCGCGGACCTCCAGGTCCGCTCTTGTCATCGTATCCCCGACGAAGATGCGGACCTGGAGGTCCGCGCTCCGACAAGGCACTTGATCGGAACGCGCGCTAGACGCCCGCCTTCGAGGCCTCGACCGGCAGTTCCTCGACGATCTCCTCCTCGCACAGCGCCTCGGGCATCGGGTGGCGGACCGCGTCCGCCGCCCGCTTGCCGGCGAGAAGATGCAACGGCGCGCGGTGGTAGAGCTTGATGTCGTGGAAGGGATCGGTGGCGATCTTGGTGGCCCACACCAGTCCGGTCTGGAAATCTTTCAGGACGAACAGCTGGATCGTGCGGAAGGCGATGCCGCCCAGCCCCACCACCAGCCAGACCTGGCCGACATGGCGGACGAACCCGGCCGTATCGGCATGGGCGACGAACATCCCGAGCAACGTCGGATCGAGCACCAGCAGGAGAGGCGAGGCGGCCCACACCGCGAGCAGCACGAGCTTGCGCTTGATGTTGTAGCCGACCTTGATCTCTTCCTTGTAGTCGTCGGTCGCCTGGTTGACCTGGTCGTAGCCGCGCGGCTCGAAGATGAGGTGGCCCACCTGGCGGGTCGTCATGGCGACCAGCCAGCCGATCAGCGCGGCCATCGCGGGATCGGAGAACGCCATCACATAGGCGCAGAGGAAGCTCGTCGCGCTCACGAAGTGAAGCGACTGGTTGACCTTGCTGTGATGATAGTAGCGATGGTCGTCCCAGCGCTGGACTTTCAGTTCGTTCAGGAAACCGCTCATGGATGCTTTCCTTGTTCTTGGAGGGGGAGTTGAGGCGGCGGACGTTGGGGCCGCGTCGTTCGTTGCACACCAGTTACCAACATACCGCGCTGCCGTTACGGTAAAGAGACGGCTCATGCGCTGGGGGCGCGCGCGCTCGAGGACCACCGCCAACCTCATCCTGAGGAGCATCGCGAAGCGATGCGTCTCGAAGGATGGGCGACAGCAAGACTGGTTCCCACCCTTC
>DATHNU010000232.1:0-3488 GCA_035485695.1 Reyranella sp.
ATCCCCGCCCTCATCAACCCCGAGACCGTGCAGCTCGTGATCCTGCCGCTGTTCCATACCGGCGGCCTCAACTGCTACGCCAATCCGGTGCTGCATGCCGGCGGCACCATCCTGATCATGCGCACCTTCGACCCCGGCCAGGCGCTCGACTGCCTCTCCGATCGTGCGCTCGGCATCACCCACTTCTTCGGCGTGCCGGCGCCTTATCAGTTCATGATGCAGCACCCGAAGTTCCCGGGCGCGGACCTCTCGCGCCTCAGGATCGCCGGCGTCGGCGGCGCGCCGTGCGCGCTGGCCATCCTCGAAGGCTGGAGCGCCCGCGGTGTGCCGTTGGTCCAAGGCTGGGGCATGACCGAAACCAGCCCGGCCGGCACCATGCTCGACGCCGCCGACGCCATCCGCAAGGTGGGCTCGGCCGGCAAGGCGCTGATGCATACCGCCATCCGCATTGTCGACGACGAGGGCCGCGACGTGGCGCCGGGCACTGTCGGCGAGCTTTTGACCAAGGGCCCCCACATCACGCCGGGCTACTGGAACAAGCCGGAGGCGACGGATGCGGCCTTCACCGACGGCTGGCTGCACACCGGCGACGCCGCGCGCCAGGACGATGAAGGCTTCGTCTATATCGTCGACCGCTGGAAGGACATGTACATCTCGGGCGGCGAGAACGTCTATCCCGCCGAGGTCGAGAACGTGCTGTTCCAGCTCCCGCAGGTCGCCGACGCCGCCATCATCGGCGTGCCCGACGAACGCTGGGGCGAGGTCGGCATGGCTATCATCGTGCGCAAGGCGGATGAGGAGCTGGAGGAAGGCGATGTGATCCAGCATTGCCTGGGCAGGCTCGCCAAGTTCAAGGTCCCGCAATCGGTGGTATTCGTCGATTCGTTGCCGCGCAACGCCACCGGCAAGGTGCTGAAGCGCGAGCTGCGCGTGCAGTTCGTCGGCACGACGGCACAAGCGATCAGTTAGGCACTTCGCGCTGGAGTTTAGGCAAATCATGGCTGGGGGCGCGCGACTCCAGTCGCGCGTCATGACTGCCACCACCAAAGATCGCGCCACTGGAGTGGCGCGCCCCCAGCGAAGCTCTAAACGAGCGGCACGTAGTCGTACTCGCCCACGCCTTGCAGGATGAGGAACGTGAGCGAGCTGTCGCCGGCGTTGGTCACCAGATGCGGCCGGCCGGCAACGGCGACGAAACTCTCGCCCACGCCCAGCCTCACCTCCTGCTTGGGGTTCTGCAGGAAGAGCCGCATCTTGCCTTGCAGCACATAGAACGTATCGCTGATGTTGGTGTGGAAGTGCCAGGGCACCGTCTGGCTGGGCGACAGTTGCAGCTCGCTGATGCGGAAGCCGGGCCGCTCGGCGTGACGGTCGCGGCGTTCGACCTCATAGAGATGGCTGGCGTCCTTCACGGGCTCGAGCTTGCGTTCCGCTTTCATGATCCGACCCACCTTTGGAGCAGCATGAGGAGAATTGTGCCTCCAATCGCGTGGCCGCGCTACCGCCGCAGACGGCAAAGCCTTATGACCTTCGCGAACCAGGAGACAGCAAAGTCGATGCTCACCATCTATGGCGTCTATCGCTCCCGTGCCTCACGCAACATCTGGCTGGCCCACGAACTCGGCCTCCCCTTCAAGCACGTGCCGGTGATGCAGCTCTACCGCCTGCCCGACGCCCAGGCAGCCGACGCGACGCTGCACACCAAGTCGCCCGCGTTCCTGAAGGTCAATCCCAACGGGCACATCCCGTCGATCGACGATGACGGGCTGGTGCTGCACGAATCGCTCGCCATCAACCTCTACCTCGCCAAGAAGCACGGCGGGCCGCTGGCTCCTGCCAACGTCGCCGAAGATGGCGAGATGGGCATGTGGTCGCTATGGGCGGCGACCGAGGTCGAGCCGCATGCGCTGAACGTCCTCTATAACCGAGTCGTCAGTCGTTCGGGGCCGATGGACGCAAAGGTCGGCGATGCGGCTGTCGAGGCGCTGAGGACGCCCTTCGCGGTGCTCGACGCGACCTTGGCCAAGGACGGCCATGTCATGGGAGGCCGCTTCACGGTGGCCGACATCAACGTGGCCGAGATCGTCCGCTACGCCCAGGCCGCGCCCGAGCTGTTCGACGCCAACCCCCGGGTGAAGGCCTGGCTCGCCGCCTGCCAGGCGCGTCCCGCTTTCAAGAAGATGTGGGACGTGCGCAACAAGGAGCCGGCCTGAAGTTCTCCTCCCCACGCTCTTGCGTGGCGAGGGGCCCGCGCAGCGGGCGGAGGGGTCATGGGCACCACCAGTGAGGCTCATGACCCCTCCGTCGCCATATGACGGCGACACCTCCCCAGCTTCGCTGGGGAGGAACAAACAATCACACCGCCGCCAGTGCCTGGTCGAGGTCGGCCAGGATGTCGTCGATATGCTCGATGCCGATCGACAGGCGCACGTAGCCGGGAGTGACGCCGGTCTGGGCCTGTTCCTGCGCCGTGAGCTGGGAGTGCGTGGTCGAGGCCGGATGGATGGCGAGGCTGCGGGCGTCGCCGATATTGGCGACGTGGTAGAACATTTTCAGGTTGTCGATGAACTTGCGGCCGGCGTCCGCGCCGTCCTTGAGCTCGAAGCCCAGCAGCGCACCCATGCCGCGCGAAAGGTAGGTCTCGGCACGCCGCTTGGCCTCGCCGTTCATCAGCGAGGGATGGATCACCTTGGTGATCTTGGCGTGCTTGGAAAGATGCTTGGCCACGAGATTGGCGTTGTCGCAATGGACCCGCATGCGCAGCGGCAGCGTCTCCAGGCCCTGGATGAACATGAAGGCGTTGAACGGGCTCATCGGGGCGCCGACATCGCGCAGCAGCGTGACCCGCGCCTTCAGGATATAGGCGATCGGTCCCAGCGGCTTGACCGCCTGCGTCCACACCGCGCCGTGGTAGCTGGGGTCGGGCGTGTTCAACATGGGGAAGCGGTCGCCGTGCTTCTCCCAGTCGAAATTGCCGCCATCGACCAGGATGCCGCCGATCGAAGTGCCGTGGCCGCCGATATACTTGGTCGTGGAATGCAGCACGATCGCCGCACCATGGTCGAACGGGCGGCAGAGCACCGGCGCCGCCGTGTTGTCCATGATCAAGGGCACGCCGAGCTCACGGCCGATGCGCGCCACCTCGCCGATCGGGAACACGATCAGCTTGGGATTGGGCAGCGTCTCGGCATAGTAGCAACGGGTCCTGGCATCGGTGGCGCGGCGGAAATTCTCGGGGTCGGCCGGATCGACGAAGCGGCATTCGATGCCCATCGTCTTCATGGTGTTGGCGAACAGGTTCCAGGTGCCGCCATAGAGATCCGTCGAGGCGACGAAGTTGTCGCCGGCGTGACAGATGTTCTGGACGGCGAACAGCGACGCGGCCTGCCCCGAGCCCAGCGCCAGGGCGGCCACGCCGCCCTCGAGCGCCGCGATCCGCGTCTCCAGCACGTCATTGGTCGGATTCATGATACGGGTGTAGATGTTGC
>DATHNU010000233.1:0-12650 GCA_035485695.1 Reyranella sp.
TGAAGGAGGTGTAGATCGAGCCGGTGGCGTTGCCGAGGCCCGGCGCCACGTGGACGTTACACGAGACCAGCTTGCCCGAGGCGCGGGCGTAGCCATCGGCCATGGCGATCACGATCGCCTCCTGCAGCGCCAGCACATAGCCCATCTCCGGCGCCGAGGAGAGCGCGTGCATGATCGGCAGCTCGGTCGTGCCGGGATTGCCGAACATTTTTACAACGCCTTCGTCGCTCAACACGCGAAGAAAGGCGTCGCGGCCCGTGATGGTATTGCTGACGCGCGCGTCGGGCATTTGTTCCTCCCTGAAGCGGGCAGGGTAGCGCGCCCGGCCGCTGCATGAAATGATCCGAATCGCCCGCTTTGGAAGGGCACGCCGCGATGCGAAAGGAAGAATGACCGACCTTTTGGACAAGGCCGCGCACCTCGCCTGCTGGCGTGGCCCGGTCGAGTTGCAGCCGCTGAAAGGCGGCCTCACCAACATCTCCTTCGTGGCGACCTGTCGTGGCGAAAAGTTCGTCGTGCGTTGCGGCGTCGACATGCCGGTCCATCATGTCTTCCGCGACCGCGAGCGCGCGGCCTCCAGGGCGGCCTTCGAGGCGGGTCTCTCGCCGGAAATCATCCATGTCGAGCCCGGCATCATGGTGCTGCGCTTCATCGAGGGCCGCACGTTCGGTGAAGCCGACCTCGCCGCCAATATCGGCCGCCTCGTGCCGCTGTTGAAGGATTGCCACGCCAAGGTCGGCCGGCACGTGCGCGGACCCGTCAATGCCTTCTGGGTGTTCCACGTCATTCGCGACTACGTGACCCTGCTCGACGCCGACCGGCGCTACCTGGAATGGACCGATCGCTTCGAGCAGGCCCAGGTGCCGCTGCCTATCGTGTTCGGCCATCACGATCTCCTGCCCGGCAACTTCATCGACGATGGGAAGAAGCTCTGGCTGATCGACTGGGAATATGGCGGCTTCGGCACGGCGATGTTCGATCTCGCCAATCTCTCCTCCAACGGCGCTTTTGGGGAGGCCGAGGATGCAGCCCTGCTCGATACCTATTTCGAGGGCAAGGTCGGTGACGACCTGCGCCACGCCTTTGCCGCCATGAAGGCGGCAAGCGCCTTGCGGGAGGCACTCTGGGCAATGGTCTCCGACGTCCACCTCAAGACACCGGACGTCGACTACAAGGCGCATGCCCGCGACTATCTCGCGCGTGCCCAAGCAGGCTTCGACCGCTTCGCGGAGCGGCACGAATAGCGCCAGTGGCATGGTTGTTGCGCCTCTGCAGCACCGTCCAACGTGTGAGGAAAGCGCCGATGCAGACATTCACGACACGCAGCGTGCTCTACGGAGCCGTGAGCGCTGCGCTGGTGATGGTCGCGTCAGCGACGGCGTTCGCGCAACCTTATCCGACACGTCCGATACGCCTCGTCGTGCCTTCCTCGGCGGGCGCCGGCGTGACCGACATCATGGCTCGACTCGTCGGACAGCATTTGGGCGCGAGCCTCGGCCAGCAACTCGTGATCGACAACCGCCCGGGGGCCTCGGGAATCCTGGGATCGGAGGTCGTCGCCAAGTCTCCGCCCGACGGTTACACGCTGCTGATCGCCAACGTCTCACTCATCGTCAATCCCTATCTCTATGCAAAGATGCCGTGCGATCCGATGACCGACTTCATGCCCGTCACGATGGTCAACGCGGCGCCGCTCCAACTGGTCGTGCATCCGTCGGTTCCCGCCAACTCGGTGGCGGAGCTGATCGCTTATGCCAAGTCGCGACCCGGCCAGCTCAACTACGGGTCGGGAGGTCTCGGCAGCACGCCGTTCCTGGCGGCGGAACTCTTCAAATCGATCGCCGGGATCGACGTCGTGCACGTGCCCTACAAGGGCGGCGCGCCAGCGCTGACCGAGCTCACGGGCGGCCAGTTGACGTTCATGATCGAGAACGTGCCGGGCACGACGCCTTTCGTGAAGTCCGGCAAGCTGCGGGCGCTCGCGATCACTAGCACCGAGCGCTCGCCGCTCGCACCCGACTTGCCGACGATGGTCGAGGCCGGCGTCCCGGGCTACGAGATGAGCGGCTGGAACGGCATCTTTGCACCCAAAGGGACGCCGTCCGAGATCGTGGCGAGACTGCACGCCGAGTTGGCCAAGATACTGCGCGCGCCGGAGGTGAAGGAGCAGTTCGCGGCGCTCGGCGCGGAGCCCATCGGCGACACGCCGGACCATTTCGCCGCCTTCCTCAAGGCCGACATGGCGCGCTGGGGAAAGATCATCAAGGAAAAAGGCATCCGGCCCGAATAGCTAGCGCCACTCCGACCGACAGTGGCGGCGCAGCAGGTCGGTCAGAACGGACGCGCTCGTCCAGCGCTCGAGTCCGTCGATGGCGCTTTCGACTTCCTCGACTCCCCGGAACGTCAGCGCCAGACCGGCGAGCTCGCGGAATTTCTGGCGAATCTCCGAAGGGTCGTAGGGATTGAGGCAATCGCCCCGCGGACTGTCGCAGGACTGCGTGGCCTGTCGGCCGTCCGTCAGTGTAACCGTGACGCGGGCCGGCTTTGCTGCCGGGACCGATTGGTTCATCGCCGGATCCTCGGCAATGTGGACGCGGTAGCGCAGCGCCACGACGGCGGGATCGTTGAGCGCGGAGTCGTCGACCGCCGCGAAGCCGGCGCTGCCGCGCGCCACCAGGCAGGCGGCGACATGAGGCAACGAGTATTTCGAAGCGAAATAGTTCGGCGGATCCGGGTTGCGCATGACCGAGGCGAAACGAAAGGTCGCAACATCGATGCGCTCGATCTCTGGCGCCTTGGCGTCGAGGCTGGCGACGGCTGCCTCGAGCGCGTCAAGTGCGGCGTAGATGGGATTGCAGCAGGCGCGCAGGCGCAGCCAGTTCCGCGTGATCTCCCAGCGGCTGCCGAGCTCATCCAAGAGCTTTGCCGGGTCGAAGCCATCGCCCACGAGATTTGCCAGCGCTTCCTCGATTGCGTCATCCTGCGCAGTGAAGCCGGCCAGCGCCAGATCGGGCGCCAGGCTCAGTGCAAAGCCGCTCATCCCACCGGCCACGTTCAGGGTCGTCGCACCGGCAACGGCGTTGTTGTAGCTCGGCGTCAGCACCAGCGTGGCGGCGATACGCATCGCGCGGCTCGTGTCGGCGCCGCTCAGGGCCTGCAATCGTGCTCCCGCCGCGGCGGCGCCGAGCAGCGCGGCTTGGCCGTTCTGGTGCGCCAGCGGCCGTACCTTCATCGCCGCCCCGAGGCGGGCGCCCGCATCATAGCCCAGGATCAGGGCCGCGAGCATATCGCTTCCGGTTCTTCGCCCCCATTCGCCGGCGCTCAACACGCCGGGAAGGATCTGCATGGCGCCCTGATAGGAGACATAGCGATGGCCTTCACCGAGCTCGATCGATCGTCCGGCGATGCCGTTCAGCAGGGCGACTGTTCGTGGGTCTGTGGTGGGCCAGCCCGGCGCGAACACCGTGGCGCCCGTTCCGGCGGTCGCGCTCAAGCGCGCGCGCAGCTCCCGCACCTCGGGCCGCTCGGCCCCGGCGAGAACGACGCCGATCGTGTCGAGCACGACCAGCTTGGCATAGCGCTGCACTTCCGCTGGCACCTGCTCGAGCGTGGTCTCAGCGACAAAATGAGCGAGCTTCTCGATCTGCTGTGCCATTTGCTTCCATTATTCCTGGCGCCCAACGCGAGTCATGCCGCCTTGGCGTCGAGCCCGGCGGCAAACTCCTCCTCGGGAATCGCTTCGCCCGGATGGGTGCAGCGCGCTTTGTAGTAATCGCGGTAGCGCTTGAATTCCTCGAGGACGCGGCGCAGGTCGGTGACGCTCTTGTCGTGCAGATCGACGCGCACGTCGACTTCCGGATGATCGAGCTGACCCACGACGCGTATCCACGCCGAGCGCTCCGGCCGCGGCACGCCTTTCGACGCCTGGCCGCCGGCGTCGCGCCCGCCTTCCAGCGCCTCCAGCAAGCGGTCTTCGAGCGGCGCATCGGGGTGCTTGAGGAAGCCGGAGACAATGCCCACCACTGTCCGCGGACCGGCGAGGCCGTTGCCATAGGCGGCATAGTAGGGGCCCACCGTGTGGCCGGCCCACTTGCCGCATCCCGGGCCGGTGTGCGCCACGACGTTGTTCTCGCGGTCGATGATGCCGAATTGGCGATAGTCGAAATCCGGGTCGCCAGCCTCAAGCGTCCGCACGATGTGCTGCGGCGTGTAGCCTTGCGCCAGCATGTTGAGCGCCAGCGGATCGACGTAACGCAGGTAGAAGGCCTGCGATTTGCTGATGCCGATGCCGGCACGCACGCTTTCGTTGCGCCGGCCGCAGGCTATGGAAAACGTGGTCGAGCCGACGCCGAAACGGCCGGTATGCGGGCAACGCGCGATGATGGAGTAGGTCATGCGGTTTCCTTCTGCCGCTGGTTCTTCAGCCTGTCGGCGAACTCCATCGCCGGGATCGCGTTGCGCGGGTTGCGCGCCCGCTCGTCATAATAAGCGATGGACGGCTTGTAGTCGGCGTAGATGCGGCGCAATTCGCCGATGGCGCGGTCGTGAAGATCGACCCGCAGATCGACTTCGTTGTGCGTGCGGTTGCCCCACACTATCAGCGCCGCCGAGCGCTCGGGCAGCCGCCCTTTGGCGCCTGCGAGGCCGCCGGCATCGCGGCCCGCTTCCAGCGCCGCCAGCAGTTGCTCGTCGAGACCTGCCGGCGACGCTGCTTCGAAAGCCGCTGCCATCGCATCCAGCACCTGCTGGCCCGCCAGCCCGTCGCCGAAGGCGACGCAGCCTTTGCCAATGCGATGCCCGGCCCACTTGCGCAGGTTGGCGCCGCTATGCGCGACGGCATTGTTGTCACGGTCGACCATCGCGATCTGCCGATATTCGCTGTCGCGGTCGTTGCCGAGGAGTTCCGTCAACGCCTGGCCGGCAGTGCGTCCCAGCGCGAGCAGGTTGATCGCGAGATAGTTGTTGCGCGGATTGGGAAAGCCCTGTGTCAGCGTGACGCCGGTATTGGCGCGGACGGCGCCTTCGCAATACAGCCCGATCGCCATCGAGTAGCTGGCGACGCCGATGCCGAGCTGCCCGGTGCGTGGACAGCGGGCGACCATGGAATAGGTCATGTGAGACTCCCGGAAGCGCGGACGGGCCGAATATCAAGCGAGACGTATCCTATCCAACAGGCCCGAGGAATTCGCAATGTTCATCAGAAGGAGCTCGAGCTGCACCAGCGGATTTCAAAGGCGGCCCGACCTCAAGCCCGAATGATCCGCGCCAGGCGTGCGCTCTGGCCCACGACTTGCATGAGCTGGCAACGCGACCGTCCTACACGCGGCCCACACTTGGAGAAGCCATGATTACCCGTCGTTTCCGTCTTCTAGCCTTGGCCTGGGCCGCCTCGGTCCTCTCGCTGTCGCCGGCTTGGGCGCAGGAGAAGGTGTTGCGCATCGCCATGACGGCATCCGACATCCCGACCACGACCGGCATGCCGAACAACGGCTTCGAAGGCATGCGTTTCCTGGGCTTCCCGATCTTCGAGGGTCTGATTCTGTTTGATCTGACAAAGACCGATCAGCTTGCCACCCTGCGGCCGGGCCTAGCCGAGACCTGGGAACAGTCGGCCGACGACAAGAAGACCTGGATCTTCCATCTCAGGAAGGGCGTGAAGTTCCACGACGGCACGGACTTCAATGCCGATGCGGTGATCTGGAATCTCGAGCGCATCTTCAACAAGGACAGCCCCCAGTTCGAGCCCAACGCCACCGGCATCATGCGCTCGCGCGTGCCGATCCTCGCCTCCTACAAGAAGATCGACGATTTCACCGTGGCGCTGACCACGACCACGGTGGCCTCGTACTTCCCGTGGATGGTCCCCTACATGCTGAACACCTCGCCCGCCTCGTTCGAGAAGGCCGGGCACGATTGGGCCAAGGTCGCCGAGCTGCCCGCGGCGGGCACGGGCCCGTTCAGGATCACCAAGGTCGTGGCGCGCCAGTCGGTGACGCTGGCACGCAACGACGCCTACTGGGATGCCGGCCACAAGGCCAAAGTCGACCAGGTCCTGCTGCTGCCTATACCGGAGGCCAATACGCGCCTGGCGGCGCTGCGCTCAGGGCGGGTCGACTGGATCGAGGTGCCGCCGCCCGACGGCATTCCCTCGCTCAAGCAGGCCGGCTTCGTCATCTCGACCGGGTCCTATCCGCACGTCTGGCCGTGGTTCTACAACATCACCGCCAAGAACAGCCCGCTCGCCGACGTGCGCGTGCGCCAAGCGCTGAACTACTGCATCGACCGCAACGCCATCGTGACGATGCTGAACGGCACGGCCGAGCCTTCGGTCGGCTGGCTGAAGGCCAGCGATCCCGCCTTCGGCAATCCCGAGAACCACTACACATTCGATCCCGTCAAGGGCAAGAAGCTGCTGGCCGAAGCGGGCTTCACCGACAAGAAGCCGCTCGCCTTCAAGGTGATGATCTCGACGTCGGGCTCGGGCCAGATGCTGCCGCTGCCGATGAACGAGGCGCTGCAGGAGAACCTCAAGCAGGCCTGCAATGTCGACGTACAGGTCAACGCCGTCGAGTGGCAGGTGCTGCTCAATGCCAGCCGCGCCGTGCCCGACAGTCCGACCTTGAACGGCGCGCTGGCGATCAACGTCAGTTCGCCGTCGAGCGACATCGGCATGATGTTCCGCTACTTCGCGGCCGCCAACTTCTCGCCCACCGGCTCGAACTTCGAGCAATGGAAGGACGAGAAGTTCGAGGCGGCGCTGAAGACACTGTCGGAATCGACCGACCCGGCCACGATCCAGAAATATTTCCGCGAGGCGCACGAGCGGCTGGTCGACAATCCGCCGTGGCTTTACATCGTGCACGACCTCAACCCGCGCGCCTTCAGCAAGAATGTGAAGGGCTTCGTGTCGCCGCAGTCCTGGTTCGTCGACCTGACGCTGGTCAGCCTGCAGTAAGCGGCGCTATTCTCCCGGGAGAGGCATTCTTGGGAGGATGCGCTATGGACGGATCGAGAGGAACAAGCGCCGTCGACTACGGCCCCGAAGAAGCGGCGATGCAGGCCTATCTGCGCGATGGTGAGCGACGCGCGGCCGGGCTCGGCAATTGCGGGCCGATTCGTTTCACACCGGCGGGAGAGCTGCATCCTGACATCGTCGAGGCCTATTGGCGCTGCGGCTTCTATATCTTTGAGGGCGTTCTCAAGGCTGACGAGCTGGCCGACATCGAGCGCGACCTTTTAGAGATCCTGGACCGCCTGCCGGCCGAGCGCGGCGCGCCGCTCGACGCCAAGGGTCGTCCAGCCCTGGGGGCAGACAGCATGGCGCCGAACCTCCTGTGGTCGAAGCCGCTGGGCGATCCGTTCGGTGGCACCGAGCTCGCCAACGGCCGCCATCCGGTGAAGATGTTCGAGCCCAAGGCGGCGGCCGATGCGCCAAAGGAGGTCGTCTATCTCATCCTGGGCTCGCTGCAGTTCTCCGAGGCTGCCTTGCGGGTCTATGGCCATCCTGAGCTTCTGGCCGTCGCCGCGGCGATCAACGGTCCGGACTTCACGCCGTTCAACGAGGCGCTGTTCATCAAGGAGCCGGGCCGCGGTGCTTCGGTGGCCTGGCACCAGGATGGCACGACCCATTGGGACAGTCCGGAATGGGACCAGGGCGTGCATGGCTTCAATTTCATGGCCCAGCTCTATGGCTGCACGGCAGCCAACGGCGTCTGGGTCGTGCCGGGCTCGCATAAGCGCGGCAAGATCGACATCGCTTCGCTGGTGGCCAAGGCCGGCAGCGAGCGGCTGCCCGATGCTGTGCCGATGATTGCCCAGCCGGGCGACGTCGCGATCACCAACCGTCAGGCGCTGCACGGCTCCTTCGCCAACACCAGCCGCGACTGGCGGGTTACCGTGAATTTCGGCTTCCATCGCCGCAAGTCGGTACTGGGGGTGCAGGGCGGCGGCGTGCACAACGCGGCCGCCGTCTACGACGCCGAACGCATTCGAGAACGGGCGCGGCTGATCGGCTACGGTATCGACGCCCGCCGGCAACGTTTTCCCGACGAGAAGGCATACCTCTACAAGCCGCATACCGAGGCGGGACTCAGCTACCGCTGGGACGACAGGGCCAGGGCTGAGATCAAGGACTACAACCTTCTCGATCTCAGCATCTGATCACTCCAATACGCACCGAGTAGCTCGCGTGCCGTCGCCTTACGGCTGATCCTTCACGGTGAAGGGAATATCGCCTTGTGTGGCGTCGGCGCCCGTCATGGTGCGCACGGACCAGTGCAGCTTGTAGTCCCCGGCGGGCAGGGTAGGCGCCCGCGCGAACAGGACCTCGGGCGCCGATTCCAGCCGCGGATGAAGCCGTTCCACCGACTTGCCGTCGCGCATGATGTCAAGCGTTGAATGGACATGGTCGATCGGCCGGTCGAACCGCACGAAGAACTCGCTGCTGCGTCGGGCGATCACCGCGTTTGCCGCGGGCGAGGAGTCCATCATGACGCAATCCTCCGCGGCCCACCCCGGCACCGGCGCGCCCGGCACCGTGATGGACGACAGGGCGACAATTGCCAAGCGCCGCGACATCATGACCGTGCGCCTCTTCCGGCCGAGCCGCTGCAGGGAACGTGAATGTCGAACCGCTCAGGCTGAGACACAGCTACCTCCAATACGTTGCGAGGCCATTGCCCTCACTACCTCCTGCTCCGACAAGTCGATGGATGCAGCGTAAAGGCAGATGTCCTTCATCCGGAAACCACGATTGTATTCGATGTATCACTCACGCTTGAAGCGGCAACGTCACGCGTGAGGCGGCTTTCAATGACAGGAGGCAAACTATAGTGCAAAATGAACAGGAGTAACGAGCATCACACGCTCCTGCATAGGATGTGTTCTTAGGTGCGTTTCACTCGTCGACCTCGCTACCTGCTCCCGGGTCCGGCCGGTCACGATAGCCCAGCAAGCAGGCGAGTTCGGCGCTGCTGCGACCGGCAGGGGCCATCACGCGTGATCTGGGTGCTACTGCTTCTGCCTCTCTTCGCCTTGGCGGGATGCGAAAGCATGGGGCCTGGTTCGGTGATCCGGGATCGATTCGACTACAGCGGAGCAGTGCGCGAGTCGTGGAAGACCCAGATGCTGCTCAATCTCGTGAAGATGCGCTATGGCGACATCCCTGTCTTCATGGATGTCGGGACGGTCGTCGCTGGCTACTCGCTCCAACGTACTCTTTCTGCCACCGGCAGCGCCAATACATTCAACCAAGGGCCACCGCTCAATGCCATCACCAGCACCCTGGGAGCGACGGCCGGGATTACCTACAACGACAGCCCTACCATCACTTACACGCCGATGGCGGGCGAGCGCTTTGCGCGCTCGTTGATGTCGAGCATTCCTCCGGCGTCCATCCTGAACGTGCTGCAGGCCGGCTTCCCGGTCGACGTGGTGCTGCGGCTCGCCGTGCAATCGGTCAACGGCATCGACAACCGCCGGGTGGCGGGCGGGATTTCGAGAGAACATGTCCGGCCGGCGAATCCGGAGTTCTACTCGCTCCTGGAACAGCTCGGCCGGATCCAGAATTCCGGTGACCTGGGCGTACGCGCCGGCAAGGGAGATGAGCTGACGCTGATATTCCGTCGCAACCAGTCTGCGGCCGTCAAGCAAGCCGTCCGCAACGTCACGAACCTTCTGGGCCTCGACCCCAACGCTTCGGAGTTCCGCATCGTCTATGGGGCCGTGCCCCGCGACAACAAGGAGATCGCGCTCGTCACGCGATCCATCTTCGAGGTTCTCCTCGACATCTCGTCCAGCATCCTCGTCCCCGGAGAGCACGTGGCGGAGCGCCGGGTGGCGGCGACCCCGGAGGGCGATCTCGGCCCCGAGGGAACGATCGCGCCCTTGATCCGGATCTCGAGTTCGTCCGGACGTCCGGATGACGCCTTCGTGGCCATTCCCTATCACGGTTACTGGTTCTCGATCGACGATCGGGATCCTGCCTCGAAGAACCTTTTCTCGTTCATTCTGCTTCTCTTCACCTTCGTGGAAACGGGAAGCACAACCGCCGCTCCCATCCTGACGATCCCGACAACGAGATGAAACGTCCGGTCGGAGGGTGTCACCTGATGCGCAGAATAACGGTGCTGATGGTCATCGGAGTGGCCGCCGTATTGTGCGCAGGCGGCGCCGTGACCGCTCCCCGGGCGTTGGCGCAAGGCCGCCTGCCGATCACCATCGGCTATCAGGAAAAGCCCGACTGGTTGCTGTTCGTTGCACGCGACTTGAAGCTCTTCGAAAAGGCGGGCTTGGCGCCGACATTTGTGAAGTTTGTCGCCGGCCCGCCGATGATTGCGGCCATGCAGAACGGCAGCATCGATCTCGCCAGTGTCGGCTCCGAGGCGTTCGTGATCGGGCTGTCGCAGGGCGTGGACTGGGTGATCATCGGGATAAACCCCGAAGGCGCCTATAGCCAAGGCCTCGTTGCGCGCAGGGATAGCAACATCAAGACCCCCGCCGACCTGGTGGGCAAGCGGGTCGGGCTGCTCAAGGAGACGACGGCTCAATTCGGCCTGATGATGATCCTGCGACAGCACGGCATTCATCCTAATCAGCTGACGCTGCTCGACATGTCGCCTGAGGAGCAGTTGATCGCGTTGCAGAACAGGAAGATCGACGCCGTGATGGCGTGGGAGCCGTGGATACAGAGGATGATCCATGAGGCAGGCGCCAGGATCGTCACGACGGAGGGCAACGTCGGCGTTTATACGAACGTGGACGGTTACAGTGTCCGGCGCCAGTGGCTGCGCGAGCACAGGGAAACGGCGCTGCGCTTCCTGCGGGCGTTGCTGATGGCAAACGACGTCGTGCAAAAGGACCCGGGTATCGCCGTACGTCTATGGGCCAGGGAACTGGGCATCAAGGAGGCGTGGGCGGAGGCGATCTACGACGATGTTCCGCCACCCTTGATCCGTGAGTGGACGAATCCGCGGTACAACTATTCGCTGGTCAAGGACTCGCCGTTGCATCGCAGGCTGGGCTTCCTCGCGACCTTCCTGTTCGATGAAAAACTTATTTCGCAGCCAGTGGACGTAAGCGATGTGATGGACGCGTCGGTCATTGCGGAGGTGTTGAAGACGCGAAAAAGTGGCCCATGACGGCGTAGAGGCGGCGCGTATTCCACTTGCGCGTTTCGACTCGTCAGCTTGAAGTAAAGAAGTCGTCAGCCCAGGGTAAAGTAAAAGCCGGACTGCCGCCACTTTCTCGGCACATTTCTTCGCCGCTCGATCATCGAGCGATGGAGAAAATCATGAACACGCTTACCAAAGTCTTGCTGGCCGCTACCCTGTTCTCGCTGCCGGCCGGGGCATTCGCGCAGTCGAGCGACGCCGCGTACTGCAAGGCACTGGTCGCCAAGTACGAGCAGTACCTGAACCAGGACTCCAAGAGAGGCGAACAGCCGTCGAACCTCTCTGCCAAGGATGGCGTCGAGAAGTGCAAGGCGGGCGATACCTCCGGCATTCCGGCGATCGAGAAGGCACTCAAGGCCGCCAAGTTCGACCTGCCGCCGCGCGGCTAAGCCTGCCCGACGCGGTAGCGCCGTCCCCAAAGCGGCGCCGGCGCGTTGCGCAGCTTGTATCCGCGGCTCCCGGAGCCTCGGGCTCCGTCTGTTGCCCCGTTGCCTGCGCTACCGCGGCGGTCTCGCCAGCCTCCTGATGTAGCTGAGCGCCTGTTCCAGCGTCTCACGGGTATCCGATTCGACCATGCGGGATACGATGCGTATTCGTTCCTTGAGCTGCCTCACATAGACGCCGTCTTCGACGCGCCATTCCTTCTGCATGGCGGTCGCCGTGGCAAGAAAACGATCAAGGCGTTCCTGTATCGCGGTGTCGATCTTCGCTTTCCTGGCCGCAATTCTGGCGAGCTCCACGAGATCGCGCACGCATTCGGCCGCTGCCGTGATGCGCACGCCATCGCCGTCTCTATGGCCCATGAAGACGACGCCGGCTCGCTCGAGCGTGATGCGGATGGCGGCCAACGAGGAACGACGGGCCGTCAAGGCGGCTTCGATGCGACCGACCGTTGCCGGCGCGACATTCGCCGCGCGCGACAAGTCCTGCACCGTCCAGTTCATGGCCGCGCGTGCCATACGCAATTGCGCAGCCGATATCGCCGGAGGCTTCCTTGACGAAAGGGCGGCTTCATCTCGGTCGAGGTGGGCAGGTCGACGATTGTCGCGTCTTGGCGCGGCCGGACCGTCTCGTCGTGACACGTTGCCAGGACGCTCATTCGATCCGCTCTTCAGTGACAGGCGCAAACGACATGGCCTTTGCCCTGCATGCACTGATGCCTGGTGCCCGGCGGGCAGCCAGGGGCTGCCGCCGCCGAGCCCGCCAACACCAGCATCAGAAGCACAAATACGAATTTCATGGACACTCCCTTCATGCTCTTTTCGTACGCGGCGCGGCGGCGGGTATTGATGCGCTCACGATCTTGGTAGATCAAAATGCGTCGCGCGTCCTGTCGCCAAACTGACGGCGCGCTTCACGTGCCGAGTGCAGTTATCGGACTCCTGGTTACACGGAGCTGACGCGCGCACGATATCGTCGCGGTTTCAAAGCGCCTTCGATTGTCCAAGCAAGGAGGTCGTGTAGAATCCAGTTTGACTC
>DATHNU010000234.1:0-2919 GCA_035485695.1 Reyranella sp.
GTGCCGGGCGGCAATTTGGTCGCGAGCGCGCCGAAATCCCACAGGGTCGGCTTGGCCGACAGCACAAGGACTGCACCGGACGCGTTGCCGTCGCGGCCGGGCAGCAGCGCGAGATCGCCGGCATTTCCGGCCATGCCGGACGATTCGATCCAGCCGCGCCGCGCTGCGCTTTGCTCGCGCAGCCACGCCCGCCATTTCGGCTGGCCGACAAACTGCACGGGCAGGGAAGTGGAAGAACGGTCGACGAAGGGCAGCGACATGGACATGCTCACCAAACTGTAGTGGAAGGGTTAAGATTGCCGGCCAAAGTGAGCGGCTGGCAAGCGATGTGACAATTTCGGGGAGGATGCATGGCCGACTTCACCCTTGTGATCGGCAACAAGAACTACTCGTCGTGGTCGCTGCGCGGCTGGCTGATGGTCAGGATCGCCGGCATCGAGTTCGAAGAGCTCGTGATCCCCCTCGACCTGCCGGAAACGCAGCCCGAGATCCGCAAGCACTCGCCCTCGGGCCGCCTGCCGGTGCTGCTGCATCGCGGACTGGCTGTCTGGGAGTCGCTGGCAATCGGCGAATATCTCAATGACCTGAAGCCCGAGGCGGGCCTCTGGCCGGCGGCCGCGGCGGCGCGCGCCCACGCCCGTTCGATCTCCTGTGAGATCCTGGCGGGCTTCGCCGAGCTGCGCAGCAATATGCCGATGAACATCCGCGCCTCCTATCCCGGCAGGGGCCTGACGTCGGCCGTGCGGGCCGACATCGAGCGCATCACCGGCCTGTGGCGCGACTGCCGCAAGCGCTTCGCCGGCGCGGCACCCAAGGATGACGGCTTCCTGTTCGGCAGCTTCAGCGCCGCCGACGCCATGTATGCCCCGGTGGTCACACGGCTGCGCACCTACGGGGTGACGGTGGATTCCGACACCGACGCCTACTGCAAGGCCATCCTCGCCCTGCCGGCGATGAAGGAATGGATCGACGCGGCCAAGAACGAGCCCTGGCTGATCCAGGCCTACGAGTTCCAGTAAAGTTGCGTAAACTGCGGAAACCGGTTCGAGCCGGTTTCCCCTACCGCTGTCATCCTAAGCGCAGCGAAGGATCTCATGCCCGTGGCAAGCGGCGATGAGGTCCCTTCGGCTACGCTCAGCGCAGGCCTTCGCTACGCTCAGGACGACAGAAAAGCACCAGCGATGGTATGCCGTCCCGCCGCGATGCCAGCAAAGTGCTGGCACTTCGTCCTGCTCTAAAAGCTCGCCTTGTCGGAGAGCACCTTCAGGAAAGTGGTGAGGTCGGGGTGTGCCCCGGTGCGTTCGCAATAGGCGGTGAACTCGGCGGGCGAGATGTCGACCATCTTCACGACATGCCGGCGGCTCTTCCAGTCGGCCATCTTCTTGGCTTCGCGGAAGTGCCATTCCTCGTAGGTGCAGGACGGATAATGCTTCACGACCCGCTGGAAGGCCTCATGGTCCGTCGCGGACCTGACTCGTGCAAAATACTGGATCGCCATCGTGTTGTTCCCTGAATGCCAATGTCCCGGCCGGGAGCGTTTTAGACCGGTGCGTCGTGGCCTGCCAGTCGCATCCGCCGCCAGGCATTGCCGACAATCCGGTGCCCGTTACGCATCAGGATCGGATCGAGCACGATCGTGCCATCCGGCCCCGCCAGCACGAGGCGCTCGAGGGTGAACAAAGTGCGGTACTTTGCGCCAAGTCTCAGCATCTCGACCTGCTCGATGGAAAGCGTCGGCCAGGGAAAAATCTGCCCGCCCACTGCAATACCGGCGGCATCGACGCCGATCGCGGTGCCGGCGGGCGCCATTCCCGCAAGGCGCCGCGGCAGATCGGCCCGCCAGCTCCGCTGCCGCCGCCAGACCATGAAAGCAAAGACGAGCCCGAGGGCACCAATGGCGACGACGACTGCGGTAAAAACGACCGGCAGGTCGGCCGGCTCGGCCGCCGAGGCAATGATCGCGGCAAAGATGGCAATGATGCCCCAGAAGATCATGAGCACCAGCTTGATTTTGCTGATCCAGGCCCGAGTGGCCTCGTCGGTCGGAAGCACCACACCCTGCACGGACTCTTCGTCGCCGAACTGCCGGACGTCCTTCTCCTGTGCCGGCGTGAGCGGATCGTGGACATTTCCGGCGATCAGGACGCGCATCGGCTGGGCTCCTTAGGCTGGCAGCGACCCTAGCCGGTCTCGAGAAGGGCAGCCAGCTTCTGCAGGGATTGCCTTGTACCTGTTTCATTGTCTTCCGGCCGGATGCCGGAAGGCAGATCCTCGCACAGGATCGTGACGTCGGTGCCGTCCTCGGCATCGGCGAGGCGCGTGGTCATTGTCATCTTGCCGGCGTATCCCGAATCGCGCGATTCGAACTCGATCGCTTCGACGATCTTCTCGTCGGCCACTAGCTCGACAAATCTACCCTGGAAGGTATCGGTGTCCTCGGACGTCTTGCCGCCCGGCGACTGTTGCGGATTCCGATAGGTGAGCGACATCCGGTACGTACCGCCTTCACGCGCCTCGAAGACGTGCACCTCGGCCGTCATGTTGTCCGGCACGCGCCACTTGGCCAGCGCGTCGGCATCGAGGCAGGCTCCATAGACGGCCTTGCGGGACGCCTTGATGATGCGCGAGACCCGCGTGCTCGAGCGCGTCATGTTCTCATTGCTGGGGGCGCGCCACTCCAGTGGCGCGATCTTCCTCTAGCACGACCAAAGACGCGCCACCGGAGTGGCGCGCCCCCAGCCTCAATTCAGCCCGTACAGCCGCGCCACGTTGTCGTGGACGATCTTCTTCTGCACGCCGTCGGAGAAGCTGGCGAGGTTCTGGGTCAGGGTCTCGCGCGAGTTCGGCCAGATGCAATCGGGATGCGGATAGTCGGCGCCCCAGATGATGTTGTCCTCGCCGATCAGCGGCACGATCGGC
>DATHNU010000235.1:0-2566 GCA_035485695.1 Reyranella sp.
GATCAAGGGCGCGGCGTGGGGCCGGCCGGGCGACACGATCGGCATCGCCGGCGTGCTGAACTCGATCTCGGGCGACCAGGCCAACTACCTGGCGGCCGGCGGGCTGGGCATCCTGGTGGGCGACGGCGCCCTCACCTACGCCAACGAGACCATCGTCGAGGCCTACTATTCGCTGCGCGTGGCCAAGGGCATCTTCGCCACCGCCGACTACCAGTTCATGTCCAACCCCGCCTACAACGCGGCGCGCGGGCCGGTCCACTTCTTCAGCGGACGCCTGTTCGCGCGATTCTGATCCAGCCGGGTCTTCAGGCCGGCCGTGGCCAGGCGGCACGTCAGGCGGCATTCCGGCCCCTGTCCACCGGCTGCGACCTGCACTACAAGTGAAGCGATGTCGACGCTTCGGACCGCGCCGCGATTTCTGGCAATCCTCCCTCTCTTCTCCGCGTTGCAATTCACGGCGCCTGCAAGCGCCGACGATACGGCCGCGCGCAGCGGCTTCTATGTCGGCGGCCATGTCGGCTATCTGTTCGGCAACGCCCGTGCCACGCTCGCCGATCCGATCGGCGTCGCCGCGGCGGGCGGTATCACGCCCTACGGCGCCTTCGCCGGCGGCCTGCAGGCCGGCTACGAGCATTACTTCCCCTCGCGCCTGATGCTGGGCATCGAGCTCGACGCCTCCTTCGCCGACTATCTCGATCCCAACCAGGTCCTGTCGTATCGCGCCACCGGCACGGGCACGGCCACCGAGCAGCTCGAATACCTCGCGACCTTGCGCGGCCGGGTCGGTTACGACATGGGCGGCTGGACGCCGTTCGTGAGCGGCGGCATCGCCTGGGCGAGCACGCGCTTCTCGCGCATCGACCTCACCACCGGCAACGAGGATGCCAATCCCAGCAACATACGCCTGGGTTACACGCTGGGCGCCGGCCTCGACTACCGGCTCGACGCGCGCTGGTCGGCCCGCGCCGAATATCTCTACGCCAATCTCGGATTGACCGGCTTCCTCTTCGGCTCCGCCCCGGCGCGCTACGACTCGCAATACGACCTGCATCAATTTCGCGTCGGCCTGAACTACAAGTTCGGCGAGGTCGATGAGAAAGAGAACAAGGCGAAGGATCGCGGCCCCGGCAGCTGGGAAATCCACGGCCAGACCGCCTTCGTCTTCCAGGGCTATCCGCCCTTCGCCGCGGCCTATAGCGGCGTCCAAAGCCTGCCGCCCGGCGGCCAGAGCCGCGAGACCTGGGCGGTGTCGGCCTATCTCGGCGTGCGCCTGTGGGAGGGCGGCGAATTGTACTACAGCCCCGAGCTTCTGCAGGGTTTTGGCCTCGCCCAGACGCAGGGTGCCGCCGGCTTCCCCAACGGCGAGGCCCAGCGCGCCTTTCCCTACCCGCGCTACAGCACATCGCGCCTGTTCCTGCGCCAGACATTCGGGCTGGGCGGCGAGCGCGAGAAGGTCGAGAGCGACATCGACCAGCTGTTCGGCGAGCGCGATATCTCGAGGGTCACGATCACGGCCGGCCGCTACGCCGTGCAGGATATTTTCGACAACAACGCCTACGCCAACGACCCGAGGGTCGACTTCCTCAACTTCTCGATCTGGGCGGCGGGCGCGTTCGATTATGCCGCCGACAGCGTCGGCTACACCTGGGGCGTCACCGGCGAGCTGAACGGGCCCTACTGGTCGACGCGGCTGGGCTACTTCCTGGAGCCGGCCTACCAGGACACCAACGTCTTCGACACCGCCCTGTTCTCGCGCGGCGGCTATGTTGGCGAGCTTGAGCTGCGCTATGCACCTTACGAGCGGCCCGGTGCGGTCCGCATCGGCGCCTGGCTCAACTCCGCCTTCGCCGGCTCCTACAACGCCGCCGTGGCGCTCGCCGCCGTCAGCCCCGGCCTCAGCCCCAACGACACCATCACGCTCACCCGCCAGGGCCGCACCAAGTACGGCTTCTACGTCAACTTCGACCAGGCGCTCACCGACAATGTCGGCGCCTTCGGCCGCTTCAGCTGGAACGACGGCCGCATCGAGGTCATGTCCTTCACCGACATCACGTCCAGCGTGTCGGGCGGGCTCTCGATCAAGGGCACGCCGTGGGGCCGGCCGAACGACACGATCGGCATCGCGGGCGCCGTGAACTGGATCTCGGCCGACCTCGCCACCTACCTGGCGAATGGCGGGCTGGGCATCATGATCGGCGACGGCGCGCTTACCTACGCCTCGGAAGCCGTGGCCGAGACCTATTACTCTTTGCAGGTGGCCAAAGGCCTCTACGTCACCGCCGACTACCAGTTCCTGGCCAATCCCGCCTACAACGCCGTGCGCGGCCCGGTGCACGTGTTCAGCGGACGGTTGATGGCCAAGTTCTGAGCCGTGCGTTAGAGAGAAGACATGGCGACGCTGCTGATCAGCCACCCGTCGTTCCTCGAGCACGACACCGGCCCCCACCATCCCGAGCGGCCCGACCGGCTACGCGCCATCCTGGGCGCGCTGGAAGACCCCGCCTTCGACGGCCTGGTCCGCCTCGCCGCCCCCGCCGCCTCGATGGAAGAGATGACGCGTGTCCAT
>DATHNU010000236.1:0-3410 GCA_035485695.1 Reyranella sp.
CGGGAATCGAGCTCGGGCTTGCCGTTGCGCACCACGCGGTAGGCCACGTCCAACCCGACATCGCCCCCGCTGTAGAACGACGACACGACTTCCAGCCGCTCGAACATCAGCATCAGGCCGCGCACCGAGAAGCGCCAATAATCGTCCGGCGTGGCGTGGAAGGCCTGCGACCACGGCGTGGCCACGTAGGCCACGCCGCCCGGCTTCAGCAGTCCTTCGATGTTGCGCGCAGCCTTGGCCGGCTGGCGCGTGTGCTCGAGCACATGGCAGCAGATCACCAGGTCGAACGGGTCCTGGCCGAGCTTGGCTTTGAGCGCCCGTGGCTCGCTGCAGATGTCGACCACATGGTCGACATTGCTGCCCTCCAGCAAGTCGATGCCGACGAACGCGGCGCGGCTGCCGAAGCGCTTGGCCACCAGGCTGCGCCAGTTGCGTTCGTTGCGGTCCGAAACCAGGGTGCGCGAGCCCACCTGCAGGACGCGCGGCGCGCGCCGGCCCACGCCCTGGGCGACGCGCTCGAGCAGCAGCTCGACCTCGCGGGTAACACTCGTGCCGACGACGCGCAGTTCCCCTTTGGGCTCCGCTGGAGAGGCGTCGCCGGCGGGCTTCATTCGCGCACAACCAAAACGTGCATACGGCGCGGGCCATGCGCGCCGAGCTCCATGGCCTGCTCGATGTCGCCGGTGCGCGAGGGGCCGGTGATGGTGTTGACGGTGCGCGGCATGTGGTCCTTGCCGTAACGCGCCCGCAGCCGATGCCACACCTCCTCGTAGCCGCCGACGATGTCGCGCTCGCGCAGCACGACGATGTGCGTGTCGGGCAGGAGATTGAGCGTCACCGGATGCTCGGGGCCGGAGGCCATCACGACCGTGCCGGTCTCGGCGATGGCGGCGAAGGCGCCGGTGATGGAGACATGGTCGCTGCCCTCGCCGCGGCCGCGCCGCAGCGACAGCATCTTCTGGCTCGCCCAGTCGTAGCCGGCAAGCTGCGGCGAGGGCGCGATCACGGCCTCGGCCGGGAGGTTGTTGCGCGCAAGATAGGCCGAGACTTCGGCGGCCACCTCGGCCGGCGCCACGCGGGCCACGGTCGCATTGTTGGCCTCGGCCCATTGGCAGAACAACGCGACCTTGTCCGGCTGCGCCAGGGCGGCGCGGGCGACGGCGGGCCCGCGCGGCGGCTCAGCCAGTCGCGCCTCGACGGCTTCCAGGGCATCGCCGGAGAGCGCGCCGCGCTGGAGCGATCGACGGATGCCGTTCAGGATCTGCGATCTGGCTTCGTTCATGACTGCCTGCCGCGCCACTGAGCATGGAACGTGCCGCCCGGCGGCGGTGCGGGGAAGTCGCGGAAGCGTGTCCAGCCGCCCGCCAGCGGCAGGGTTTGATAACGGCCCTGGGCGCGGCCGAACAGCGCGAGCACACGGTTGGCGAGGCCGGTGAGGCGGTGATAGAGGCGGGGCCGCCGCGCCAGGAAACTCCACAACGCCAGTCCCTGGCGCACCGCCTTGGGCGTGAGATGGCGCTCGAACTCGCGTTCGCGCCAGTGGCGCATCAGGCTAGGCAGCGGGATGCGCACCGGGCAGACGCTCTCGCAGCGGCCGCAGAAGGTCGAGGCATTGGGCAGGTTGCCGGCCTCCTCGACGCCGATCAGCTGCGGCGTCAGCACCGCGCCGATCGGGCCGGGATAGACCCAACCATAGGCGTGGCCGCCGATCGCGCCGTAGACCGGGCAATGGTTCATGCAGGCGCCGCAGCGGATGCAGCGCAGCATGTCCTGCATCTCCGTGCCCAGCACGGCGGAGCGGCCATTGTCGAGGATGACCACGTGGTAGTGCTCGGGCCCGTCGAGGTCGCCCGGCCGCTTCGGGCCGGTGTTGAGCGTCGTGTAGGCCGACGATTCCTGCCCGGTCGCTGAGCGCGCCAGCACGCGCAGCAGGACGGCGGCGTCCTCCAGGGTGGGGATCACCTTCTCGATGCTGGCCAGCACGATGTGCATGCGCGGCAAGGTGTTGGAGAGATCGGCGTTGCCCTCGTTGGTCACCAGCATCGACGAGCCGGTCTCGGCGACCAGGAAGTTGGCGCCGGTCAGGCCGACATCGGCGTCCAAGAATTTCTGGCGCAGCACGTAGCGCGCCTCGGCCACCAGATCGTTGCGCTCGGTGAGACGCTTGGTGAAACCCAGCTTGCTGTGATGTTCGAGGAAGGTGTCGGCGACCTGATCCTTGGTGAGGTGCACCGCCGGCGCGATGATGTGACTGGGCGGCTCGTGGCGGAGCTGGATGATGTATTCGCCGAGATCGGTCTCGATCGGTGCGATACCGAGCGCCTCGAGGTGCTCGTTGAGCGCGATCTCCTCGGCCACCATCGACTTCGACTTGGCGACCGTGCGGGCGCCCATGCCCTGGCAGAGCTCGCCGATGATGCGGCGCGCGTCCTCGGCAGTTGGTGCCCAGTGGACGTGGCCGCCCAGCGCGGTCACCTTGCGCTCGAACTCCTCGAGATAGAAGTCGAGGTTGGCCAGGGCGTGGTTCTTGATGTCGCGCGCGCGATCGCGCAGCGCCTCGAACTCGGGCAGCCGCTCGGCCGCCTGGCGACGGCGTTCGGAGAAGCCGACCTTCAGCTTGGAAAGCGAGTCCTGCAGATTGGGGTCGGCAAGGGCTGCGTCGACATTGTCGTTGAAGTCGTGGGCGGTGGATTCCATCAGCGTTTGCCCAGATCCGGCTCGCCGATCGACGCCTGGTCGGCCATGCCCGCCAGCACTTCGGCGACATGACGCACCCGCACGGCACTGCCTTCGCGCTGCAGCTTGCCCGCCATGTTCATCAGGCAGCCGAGGTCGCCCGCCAGCAGCGTGTCGGCGCCGGTGGCGGCGATATCGGCTGATTTTTCGCCAACCATCGCGTTGGATATTTCAGGATATTTCACGCAGAAAGTCCCGCCGAAGCCGCAGCAGACTTCCGGCGACTTCATTTCGCTCAGCCTGAGGCCGCCGACCGACGCCAGCAGGCGGCGGGGCTGTTCCTTGACCCCGAGCTCGCGCAAGCCCGAGCAAGAGTCATGATAAGTGACGCATCCGTCATATTGTGCGGCGACTTTGGTGACGCCCATCACATCGACCAGGAACGCCATCAGCTCGTAACTGCGGTTGGCCAGCTTCTCCGCCCGGGCCTTCATCGTCGGGTCGTCGCCGAACAACCCTGGATAGTGATGGCTCAGCATGCCGCCGCACGAGCCCGACGGGGCCACCACGGCGTCATAGCCCTCGAAAGCATCGATCACCTGGCCGGCAATGGCGCGCGTCGTGGCGCGGTCGCCGGAATTGTAGGCCGGCTGGCCGCAGCAGACCTGGAGCGGCGGCACCTCCACCGCGCAGCCGGCCTCCTCGAGAAGCTTTACGGCGGCAAAGCCGACGGC
>DATHNU010000237.1:0-4012 GCA_035485695.1 Reyranella sp.
CCGGTCGAGTTCTTCGCCGCGTCGATGACCCTCGACATGGGCAATGCCGACAAGATCGGCAACTTCCGCCGCGAGCTGGAGCGCCTGCAGATCCCGCTGCTGCCACCCGACGTCAACAGGTCAATGGCGGAGTTCGCGGTCGAAATGACGCCGGAAGGCAAGAAGGGCGTGCGCTATGCGCTGGCGGCCATCAAGGGCGTCGGCCGTGACGCCATGGCCCGGCTGGCCGAAGAGCGCCGCGCCAACGGCCCCTTCAAGGACCTGTTTGACGTCGCCGAGCGGCTCGACCAGCGCGTGATCAACAAGCGCCTGCTCGAGAGCCTGGTGAAGGCCGGCGCCTTCGAATCGCTCAACAAGAACCGCGCCCAGACATTCGCCGCGGTCGAGGCGCTGTCGCGCCATTCGCAGGCCACGCATGAGGCGCGCGGCAGCAGCCAGGACAGCCTGTTCGGCGACGACACGGCGCAGCGGCGGCCGGCGCTGGCCAAGGTGCCGGACTGGGCGCCAATGGAGCGGCTGCAGAACGAGTTCGCGGCGATTGGCTTCTACCTCTCCTCGCATCCGCTGGCGGCCTACGAGCGCAGCCTGCAGCGGCTGGGCGTAACCCGCGCCGCCGACTTGGCCGCGCTGCTGGTGCGCGGCGCGCCCGGCAGGATAAAGCTTGCCGGGACCGTCATCGATCGCCAGGAACGCACCTCGGCCAAGGGCAACCGCTTCGCTTTCGTGCAGTGCTCCGATCAGTCGGGCGCCTTCGAGCTTACCGTGTTCAGCGAGCTTTTAGGCAGCAAGCGCAATCTCCTGGAACCCGGCCAGGCCGTGCTGGTCTCAGCCGATGGCCGTCTCGACGGCGAGCAGGTCAAGCTCACCGCCCAGTCGGTCGAAAAGCTCGATGACGCCGTGGCCAACGCCGCGGCCGGCTTGCGCATCTTGCTGTCCGATCTCGCGGCCTTGGAGGCCTTGCGCAAGACGCTGGAGGGCAAGCGGGGCCGCGGCCGCGTCACGCTGGTGGTGCCGATGCCGGACGATGCCGAAGCCGAGGTCACCTTGCCCGGCACCTATTCCATTGCGGGCGGCTTGCGCGACGCCATCGGCGGCCTGCCGGGCATCGCGCAGGTGGAGGAGATTTGAGTCCGCAGCCGGAGCTGTTCGAACGGCCAAGTCCGCCCAAGAGGCGCGCGGCGGCGGGTGAAGTCAGGCCGGCCTGGGATTCGCCGTTGCTGCAGGCACCGGTGCTGCCGACCGACATCAGGCTTGGCACATCGTCATGGTTCTTTCCCGGTTGGCGCGGCCTGGTCTACGACGGCGTCCATCCGCAGGTGGCGTTGAGCCGCAAAGGGCTGGCGGCCTATGCCGAGATCCCCTTGCTGCGCACCGTCAGTCTCGACCGCACGTTCTACGCGCCGCTCACCGCCATCGAATACCAGCGCTATGCCCATCAGGTGCCGGATCATTTCAGCTTCGTGGTGAAGGCGCCCGCCCTGGTCTGCGACGCGGTGATGCGCGACGAGGAGGGCCGCGGGAGGGTGGCCAATCCCCACTTTCTCGACGCCGCCATTGCCGCCCGCGAATTCGTCGTGCCCTGCCTCGAAGGCCTGGGCGCCAAGGCAGGGCCCCTGGTCTTCCAGGTCTCGCCGCTGCCGCGCGGACTGGTCGAGGAGAGCGCCACGCTCATCGAACGCCTGGCCGCATTCTTCGCTGCCCTGCCGCGCGAGCTCGGTAAGTACCGGCCGCTCTATGCCCTGGAATTGCGCAATTCAGAGCTGCTGACGCCGCGTCTGATGAAGATGCTCGGCGGCGCAGGCGTACGCTACTGCATCGGCCTGCACGACCGCATGCCGGAGGTCGAGCGGCAGGAGGTGGCGCTCAAGGCGCTCGATACGGACAGGCCCGGGCCGCTCGTGGTGCGCTGGAACCTGCACCGCGGCTTCCTCTATCAGGCCGCCAAGCAGCGTTATGAACCGTTCGACAGGCTGGTCGACGAGGACACCGAAACCCGGCGTGTCGTGGCCCGCATGGCAGCCAACGCCTTCAAGGCCGGCCAGAAAGTCTGGATTACGGCGAACAACAAAGCCGAAGGCAGCGCGCCTCTGTCGGTTCTGAAATTGGCCGAAGCGATCGCAGAATATTCGGTGAGCCCATCGACCTTGAACAGCACCATCGACCGTCGGCCTTGACGGGTTGTGGTAGTCCGGCAAGGATCAATCAAAAGGGGGACGAACACTTGGGCGGTTGCGACGTTTTCAGGAGGGCTGGTTCAAGGATTCTCGGCGAAGTAGTTGTGGTTTTGGCAGGCTTGCTGCTCACAGCATGCTCCAACCCTGTCGCCGTAGGCCAATCTAACAAGGCCGGTGACTATAACCAGAAGCTGAAGCGCGTTCTGGTCGCGATGAACCTTCAATCATCTGGCATGACCGACACCAACAAGAATGCCTTGATAAGGCCGGAAGAGCTGAGAAAGAGCTTCAATACCAAATGGGTACCCCTCGGCCTGTCTGTCGAGGTAGTCGATCTCGGTGCGGCGCCGAACAAGTCGGAAGCAATGGGCGCTGCAATCGCCGCGGCCAACCCGACTCAGGCGATGGAATTGAAGACGACTTCATACACGACGACGTCTTATGTCCTCGACGGGTATTCGGTCAGTGCGAATCTCTACGATCCCCGCACGAAAAAGGTCGTTTGGCGGACGGTGGTCGAATTCAAACCCTTCAGTGCTGCAGGTCGGCTGCGCAACGGTCCCATGGGAAGTCCGATTTCGCATCAGGATGATGCAAATGAGCTCGTCGATGCCTTGACGGTCAAGCTCAAGTCCGACGGTCTTCTCTAAAGACGGAAATCGCATGCGTAGACGCACCATACTGTTGACGCTCGCCAGCGGAACGCTCGCGGCCTGCGCAGCCAATGTGAAGCCACTGCGAGAACAGCCTGTCGTAGCCGCGTCGAAGCCTGCGTCCGCTCCGCCTCCTTCAAAGATTCAACGGCTCCTGCTGTGGCTGCCACCCCACTCTGCCACCGAAGTGCGCACAAGCGCCTATGGCGGCACGAAGCTGCTGTTTGACAACGCGGTCTTCGGTGACGAGCTCAAGAAAAAGTTTCAATCGGCGGGCATCGAAGTCGTGGAAGGAACGAGCACACCCTTGGAACTGGATCGAAGGGATGACCAGCGAGCATTGATGACTCGATTCAAACTTACACAACGCTTCGAAGTGGACGTTGCAGACCTTCGATCCTATCAACAGGGCGGTATGTTTACCTCGATGTCTCTCATGAAATGGCAACTCTATAATGCCAACGATTCGTCGCCCATTCGGTTTGGGAATTTTGCAGTCACCGGCGACCGCCAAAATCTGATCGAGCGTGCCGACTATATATTTGCACAGCTCAAGTCGGAGGGGTTTGTCTAACCGCCGCCGGGTAGTGCATGCTGTAGCCACCGACAAAGGCCAGACAAATCGCCCGATTGCTGCCCTAAACCATTGATTTTATTGGCCCTTGCAATCTCGCAGGGAAGCCTTTAGAACCACGCCCACTTCGCACGCGGGTTTGCGGTCGACGGGGAGACATCCCGTCCGCTCGCTCCGGTGTCCTCCCAAGCTCTTGAGCGAAGGAGGACGACGCCCGCGGAGGCCCAACCGGAAAAGGAGATACGGCATGGCTATGCCGACATTCACGATGCGTCAGTTGCTGGAAGCGGGTGTCCATTTCGGTCACCACACCCGGCGTTGGAATCCCAAGATGAAGCCGTACCTGTTCGGGGTGCGCAATGGGGTTCACATCATCGATCTCACCAAGACCGTGCCGCTGCTCGAGCAGGCGCTGCAGCAGGTCCGCCAGGTCGTGTCCAACGGCGGCCGCGTGCTGTTCGTCGGCACCAAGGCTGCCGCCGCGGAGCGCATTGCCGATTCGGCCAAGCGCTGCGGCCAGTACTATGTGAACCACCGCTGGCTGGGCGGCATGATCACCAACTGGCAGACCATCTCTGCCTCGATCAAGCGCCTGCGCGAGCTCGACGAGC
>DATHNU010000238.1:0-3427 GCA_035485695.1 Reyranella sp.
CGTGGCCATTATCTCGACGGCCTTCGCCGACGAGGTGCGCCGGCGCGATTTCGTGGTGACCTGGCACATGCTGGCGCGGGTGCCGCTGTTCTCCCATCTCAGTGCCGGCGAGATATCGGATATCATGCGGCTGCTCCGCGCGCGGACCATCGAGCAGGGCGAGGTGCTGGTGCGACGGGGCGACGCGGCGTCCTCGATGTATTTCATCGCCATCGGCGAGGTCCAGATCGAGTTGCCGACGCAGAAGGTGAGACTATCTGATGGCACGTTCTTCGGCGAGATCGCGTTGCTCCGACGCACCAAGCGCTCGGGCACCGTCACGGCGATGCGCAAGACGAGATTGCTCGCGCTCGACGCCCAGGATTTTCATGCACTGATCGAACGCCTGCCGGCGCTCAAGGAGCATGTGACGGCGACGGCGGAGAAACGCCTGGCCGATACCTTATGGCCGGGCGGTGGTGACGTGGCGTCCGACGAGATCCAGCTTGCGGAGCCTACCGAGGGCGACGGCGGGCACCGCGACTAGAAGGAGCCTAGTCCTTGACCACGCGCACCGCGCCGCGCGCAGCGCTCGTTGCCAGTGCAGCATAAGCCTTGAGCGCGGTCGTGACCTTGCGCGCCCGCTTGGCGGGTTTCCACGCCTGCGCGCCCTTGGCCTCCATCGCGGCGCGGCGGCACTTCAGTTCGGCTTCGTCGACGGCGAGATGGATCGAGCGGGAGGGGATGTCGATCTCGATGCGGTCGCCGTCTTGCACCAGGCCGATCAGGCCGCCTTCGGCGGCTTCCGGCGAGACGTGACCGATCGACAGGCCGGAGGAGCCGCCGGAGAAGCGGCCGTCGGTGACGAGCGCACAGACCTTGCCGAGGCCCTTCGATTTCAGATAGCTCGTGGGATACAGCATCTCCTGCATGCCGGGGCCGCCGCGCGGTCCCTCATAGATCACCACGACGATGTCACCGGGCTTGATCTTGTTGGTCAGGATCGCCTCGACCGCGGCATCCTGGCTCTCGACGACGCGGGCAGGGCCGGCAAACTTCAGGATGCCGGCATCGACGCCCGCGGTCTTCACGATGCAGCCATCAGCCGCGAGATTGCCGTAGAGCACGGCAAGGCCGCCATCCCTGGAGAAGGCGTGCTCGGCGTCGCGGATGCAGCCGGTCGTACGATCGGTGTCGAGCTCCTCGAAGCGGCGGTCCTGGCTGAACGCGGTCTGTGTCGGTACGTTGCCGGGCGCCGCGCGGTAGAAATGCCGCACGCTTTCGCTCTGGGTGCGCTTGATGTCCCAGCGCTCCAGCGCGACCGAGAGGCTCGCCGAATGCACGCTCGGCAGCTCGGCATGGAGGAGGCCGGCGCGGTCGAGCTCGCCCATGATCGCCATCACGCCGCCGGCGCGGTGCACGTCTTCCAGATGCACGTCGGCGACCGAAGGCGCGACCTTGCAGAGCACCGGCACCTTGCGCGACAGCCGGTCGATATCCTTCATGGTGAAGGGGATCTCGCCCTCGTAAGCCGCGGCGAGCAGATGCAGCACGGTGTTGGTCGAGCCGCCCATGGCGATGTCGAGGCTCATGGCGTTCTCGAACGCCTTGAAGTTCGCGACATTGCGCGGCAGCACGCTGGCATCGTCCTGCTCGTAACAGCGCCGCGCCAGATCCACGATCAGGTGTCCAGCTTCGACGAAAAGCCCGCGGCGGTCGGCATGGGTGGCGAGCACCGAGCCGTTGCCGGGCAGCGACAGGCCGAGCGCCTCGGTGAGGCAGTTCATCGAGTTGGCCGTGAACATGCCCGAGCAGGAGCCGCAGGTCGGGCAGGCCGAGCGCTCGATCACCTCGACGTCGCTATCGCTGACCGTGTCGTCGGCAGCGGCCACCATGGCGTCGATCAGGTCGACCGCGCGCTTCTTGCCCTTGAGGTCGATCTTGCCCGACTCCATCGGGCCGCCCGAGACGAACACCGCGGGGATGTTGAGCCGCATCGCCGCCATCAGCATGCCGGGCGTGATCTTGTCGCAATTGGAGATGCAGACCATGGCATCCGCGCAATGGGCGTTGACCATGTATTCGACGCTGTCGGCGATCAATTCGCGCGAGGGCAGGCTGTAGAGCATGCCGTCATGGCCCATGGCGATGCCGTCATCGACCGCGATGGTGTTGAACTCCTTCGCAACGCCGCCGGCCTGCTCGATCTCGCGCGCCACCAGCTGGCCGAGATCCTTCAGATGGACATGGCCGGGGACGAACTGGGTGAACGAATTGACCACGGCGATGATCGGCTTGCCAAAATCCTCGTTCTTCATGCCGGTGGCGCGCCACAGGCCGCGGGCGCCGGCCATGTTGCGGCCATGGGTGGTGGTGCGGGAACGATAGGTCGGCATGGTTTCCTCTGGCAGCTCAAAGCCGGGTCTTAGCGCCCGGCCGTAAATCAATGTCCGGACAGGGCTTTAGCGGGAAGCCGCAGCGGACACATCCCTAAAATTCGCAGGCCTGCTGCGTTCAGGACTTCTTCAGAAAGACGTAGTCCGCCGAATAGGGCATGCCGCGGCCCGCATTCTCGCGGTCGCAGGCGCCTTTCAGGACGCCGCCGACGGTGTTGATCCGCTGCACCGTGGTGACGTCGGAAAGCTGGCCGGTGCCCTTGTGCGAGTTAACCTCGAGCTTCAGCCAGGGGATGTCGCCATCGCCTGCACCCGGCGCATTGCCGATGGCCTTGCCGGTGATGCTGCTGCCGTCGGTGAGCTCCCAGGTCGGGCCGGCGCTGTGATAGCCGGCGATCTTGTCGCCGGAGGTCAACGTCGCCTGCGGCGAGTTGAAGGTCCAGGCGAGCTTGCCGTCCGCGCCCGGCTTGCAGTCGTAATTCTGCATCCCGACCGCATGCACCGAGAGCACAGTGGTTTCGCCGGGAGCGGCGATGGCCGCGGGCAGGGGCTTGTCCTCAGCAAGGGCGCCGCCCGTGAGAAGCGGCAGGAGCAGGAAAGGTGTGACCTTCACGATCAACCGCATGGTGCGTCCTCGATTTGAGATGATGTCGTCATTGCGAGGAGCGAAGCGACGAAGCAATCCATTTTTTCGTGAAATGGATTGCTTTGCTACGCTTGCAATACAATTTTCAGAGCGGCGTTACGCCGCCATCGCCTTGTGGAGGTTCTCCGCGACCTTGTCGAGGAAGCCCGTGGTCGACAGCCAGCGCTGGTCGGCGCCGACGAGGAGCGCGAGGTCCTTGGTCATGTTGCCGTCTTCGACGGTGGCGACGCAGACCTTCTCCAGCGTGCTCGCGAACTTCGCCAGCGCCTCGTTGTTGTCGAGCTTGGCGCGATGGCCGAGGCCGCGCGTCCAGGCGAAGATCGACGCGATGGAGTTGGTCGAGGTCTCCTTGCCCTTCTGGTGCTCGCGGAAGTGACGGGTCACCGTGCCGTGGGCAGCCTCGGCT
>DATHNU010000239.1:0-7838 GCA_035485695.1 Reyranella sp.
AGCGTCCTCACGGACGTTCCCCAGGGCCAGCGGCAGGCCGCCACGGTCGCCGAGCTGAATGAGCGTGCCCGCGAGGTCTTGCGCCATGTGGTCGAAAGCTACGTCGAGACCGGCGAACCGGTGGGCTCGCGCGCGCTCACCCGCAAACTCACCGAGGCGCTGTCGCCGGCCACCATCCGCAACATCATGGCCGACCTGCAGGATCTCGGCCTGCTCTACGCGCCGCATACCTCGGCCGGCCGCCTGCCGACCGATGCCGGGCTGAAACTGTTCGTCAACGGCCTGCTTGAGGTCGGCAACCTCTCCGAGGAGGAGCGCGAGAGCATCGAGGTGCGTTGCGCCGCTGCCGGCCGCGGCGTCACCGAGGCGCTCGAGCAGGCGACCACCCTGCTGTCCGGCTTGTCGCGTTGCGCCAGCCTGGTGATGGCGCCCAAGACCGAGCAGCCGCTGAAGCACATCGAGTTCGTCAATCTCGGGCCCGGCCGGGCGCTGGTCGTGACCGTGACGCAGTCGGGTCACGTCGAGAACCGCCTGATCGAGGTGCCGCTCGGCCTGCCGGCCTCGGCGCTGGTGGAGGCGACCAACTACCTCAATGCGCGCCTGGTCGGCCGCACCATCGAGGAGGCGCGCCTGCTCATCCTCGAGGACCTCAAGCTGAAGCGCGCCGAGCTGAACGATCTCACCGCGCGGGTGATCGAATCGGGCCTGGCGACCTGGGCCGGCGAGCCCGGCAGCGCGCTGATCGTGCGCGGCCAGGCGCGGCTCCTGGAGGACATCACGGCGATCGCCGATCTCGATCGCGTGCGCGGGCTGTTTGACGCGCTCGAGCGTGGTGAGAGTTTCGTGCGCCTGCTCGAGCTCGCGAATGCCGGCGCCGGCGTGCAGATCTTCATCGGCACGGAGAACCCGCTGTTCGCCAACACCGGCTGCTCGATGGTGGTGGCGCCATTCCGCGATTCGCAGGAGCGCATCCTGGGCGCCATCGGCGTGATCGGCCCGACCCGGCTCAACTACGCCCGCATCATCCCGCTGGTCGACTACACCGCGCGGACGATCGGGCGGGTGGTCGGTTAGGCGTCAAGCGGACCGCGAGCCTCCAGGCCCGCCTCATTGTCTTTTCTGCACGGCACGGGCTCTCGCGCCTTAGAAGGCGCTGCCGCCTGCCCGCGCGTCAGAACGCGCGTCACCAATCCTTCTCGTCGAAATCCTCGAGCAGCTTCATGTCCTGCTCACCGTCGGACGGTGGCGCGTTGTCGGCCGCCGTGGTCGACAGGATGTTGAGACGCGTCTCGGGTCCGATCAGCGTCACCAGTTCGAGGAGATCGTCGCGAGCTAGGGCCACGCAGCCCTTGGTCGGCGCGTAATCCTCGCGCGCGATGTGGAGGAAGATGGCGCTGCCCCATTCGCCCTCGGGCGGATCGTCGTTGTAGCCCACCACGACGACAAGGTCGTAGAGCCCGTCGTCGCGCCACATCTTCTCGTGGCTCCATTCGTTGGGCACATGGACCAGGCGGTTGTAGGTGGGCGAGCGCGGGTCGTCGCACCAGCCATCGTGCTCGTTGATCGGCCGGACCGGCAGGCGGATCTTGGGCAGGACCAACCGGTCGTTGCGGAAATAGAGGCGGCGCAAGGGGAAGGTGCCGGCCGGCGTGGCGGCGTCGCCCTCGACCTTGTCCTCGCGCACGCCGCCTGCACCCACCGTGCAGCGCCAGCGCCGCTCCCCCAGCGTCGCCCAGCCCAGCGAGGTGTCGGCCGAATTGGCCTGGACGATCAAAACGTCTTGCTCGGACATTGCCTGAAACTCCGGTGCCCTCCTATAAAGGCACGCTCTTGAGGGAGAAAGCGATGGCTTATGTCGTAACGCCGCCCGCCACCGTCGGCGTGCCCGTCCATGGAACCGGCGATCTGTTCCCGGTGCGCCGTATCTTCTGCGTCGGTCGCAACTATGCCGCCCATGCCCGCGAGATGGGCCACGATCCCGACCGCGAGCCGCCTTTCTTCTTCACCAAGCCGGCAGACGCCATCGTGGTCTGTGCCGACCCCAAGAACCCGGCCAAGGTCGCCTACCCCTCCTCCACCAAGAACCTGCACCACGAGATGGAGCTGGTGGTGGCCATGAAGTCGGGCGGCACCAACATCCCGGTCGACAAGGCGCTCGACCATGTCTTCGGCTACGGCGTCGGCCTCGACATGACCCGCCGCGACCTGCAGAACCAAGCCAAGGACATGGGCCGGCCGTGGGACATGGGCAAGGGCTTCGACCAGTCCGCGCCGATCGGCGAGATCTATCCCGCCGCGAAGATCGGCCATCCGGCGAAGGGCACCATCCAGCTCGACGTCAACGGCAAGACCCGCCAGAAATCCGACCTCAACGCGCTGATCTGGAGCGTGCCGGAGACGATCTCCTATCTCTCCGGCCTGGTCGAGCTGGCCGCCGGCGACCTGATCTACACCGGCACGCCCGACGGCGTGGCCGCCGTGGTCAAGGGCGACACGCTGGCCGGCTTCGTCGACGGCTGCGGCACCGTCACCTGTACGCTCGTCTAGGAAACCTCATCCTGAGGAGCGCGCGCAGCGCGCGTCTCGAAGGATGGGCAACGGACAAGGTGCTCGATCCCACCCTTCGAGACGCGGTAAAGCGCGGGGGCTACCCCGCGCGACGCGGACCGCTCCTCAGGGTGAGGCATCTATAATTGTTGCGCCCTGAACGTATCGCACTTGTTGGGATCGCCACTGTCCAGCCCGATGCGGAACCAGCGCGTGCGCTGCGCGCTGCTGCCATGGGTGAAGCTGTCGGGTACGACCCGGCCTTGCGCCTGCTTCTGCAGCCGGTCGTCGCCGATCGCCGACGCGGCCGCGAGCGCCTGATCGACGTCCTTGTCGTCGATCATCTTGCCGCCGCTCTTCTGTTCGGCGCGGTTGGCCCACACGCCGGCAAAGCAATCGGCCTGCAGCTCGACGCGCACCGAGAGCGCATTGGCGTCGCGTTTGCTCATGCTCTGGCGCATCTGGTCGACCTTGGCGGTGATGCCGAGCTGGTTCTGGACGTGGTGGCCGACCTCGTGGGCGATGACATAGGCCTGCGGAAACTGCCCAGGCGCGTGGAAGCGGCTGGCCAGGTCGTCGAAGAACCCCAGGTCAAGATAGACCCGCTCGTCTGCCGGGCAATAGAACGGCCCCATCGCCGCCTGGCCGGTGCCGCAGGCCGTGCGCGTGGCGTCGCGATAGAGCACCAGCTTGGGATCGACATATTGCCGGCCCATGTCGCGGAAGAGGGACGTCCAGACATCCTCGGTGCTCTTCAGCACGCGAGAGACGAATGTGGTTTCGGCATCGGCGGCCGGTGCACGCGCCGTCCGACTGCTCTGAGTGGCAGGCGCGGTGTAGCTCGACGTTTCGCCGCCACCGAGGCCGCTCAGAAGCGCCATGGGATCGACGCCGAATATCAGGGCAATCACGATGAAGGCCACGAAGCCGATGCCGCCCTTGAACAGGCCGCCACCGCCGCCGCCGATGGGGATCGGAATGCCGCCGCCACCGAAGCCGCCGCCGCCAAATCCACCGCCGCCAAATCCGCCTTGGCCGCGGCGATCCTCGATATTGCTGCTCTCGTCGCCGTCCATCTGCATCGCAGCTCTCCTGGATCGAGATCGTCCCGGGATCGTCTATAGTGCCGGGCAATGAGTCTCACCATTGCCACTTGGAACATCAATTCGGTCCGCCTCCGGATCGATAACGTCGAACGCTACCTGAGGATGCGCAAACCGGACGTATTATGCCTGCAGGAGACCAAGTCTCCGGACGAGCATTTCCCGCACATGGCCTTTGAGGCCCTGGGTTACAAGCACCGGCTGGTCCAGGGCATGAAGTCCTACAATGGCGTGGCGATCGTTTCCAAGGTGCCGTTCAAGGCCACCAACATTCATCATCGCTGCGGCAAGGAGGATTGCCGGCATATCGAGGCCGCCCTCGACATCGGCGGCGATCCGATCCTCCTGGACAATCTCTACATTCCGGCCGGCGGCGACATTCCCGATCCCGACCAGAACGACAAGTTCGCCCACAAGCTCGATTTCTACCGCGAGATGGCGCGCTGGTTCGCCGATCGCAAGCCCGGTCCGCGCGTCCGCAAGGGGTTGCGCCGCATCGCCGTCGGCGATCTCAATGTGGCGCCGCTCGAGCACGACGTGTGGAACCACAAGCAACTGCTCAAGATCGTCTCGCATACGCCCGTCGAGGTCGATCTGTTCGGTCGCCTGCAGGCCTCGCTCGACTGGATCGACGTGCCGCGCCGCTTCGTGCCGTCGGACGAGAAGCTCTATTCGTGGTGGAGCTACCGCAACAACGACTGGCGCGCTTCCAATCGCGGCCGGCGTCTCGACCATATCCTCGCCACGCCGGCTCTGTCGGCCGCCATCAAGAGCCACCATATCGATGCCGATACGCGCGACTGGGAGAAGGCATCGGACCACGTGCCGGTGCTGGCGACATTCGAGGTCTGAGGGAAAGGGGCGTCATGACATTCGGCGGACTTATCGGCGTTCTCGTTATCGGCCTGATCGTGGGCCTGATCGCGCGCTTCATCACGCCGGGCCCCAACCCGCGCGGCGTCATCGTCACTATCGTGATCGGTATCGTCGGCGCGGTGCTCGCGACCTTCGGAGGCCAGGCGCTCCGCCTCTACGCGCCCGGCGAGCCGGCGACTTTCCTCGGCTCGGTGGTGGGCGCCGTGGTGTTGCTGGTGCTGCTGCGGCTGTTCAGCCGGTAGGCTCTCTCTCTTCTTCCTCATGCTCCTCTCCCCCTTGGGGGAGAGGCTGGGTGAGGGGGTGATGCAGGAGACAGCCTTCGGTTACCCCCTCACCTAACCTCTCCCCCAAGGGGGAGAGGAATATGAAGAGAGGGAGAAGACGAAGGCAACGTCGAAGTCACTCGACCCGATACAGGAAATACCGCCCGGCCGGCACGCCGGGGGGTTCGGGCAGGCGCTGCCAGCGCGACACGTCGAGCGGCTGGTTGGCGAGCACGTGGCCGCCCGGCGCGACGAGCGCGTCGAGCGCGGGGCCCAGCCATTTGCCCATCGCCATATTGGCCTGATGATCGCCGGTGCCGAGATCGGTGTGGATCAGTGCCGCGCTGGCGCCGAGCTGGCGGGCTGCCCGCGGAATCGCTTCGTGCGCCTCGCCCAGGAACAGCCGGTCGCCGGGCGGGATGCAATCCGGATGGGCCGCCACCTTGCGCTCGAACACGTAGATCTCGCGGCCGGGAAAGAGATTGCGCAGATGATCGTAGGTACGCCCGTTGCCCAGTCCCACCTCGAGGATCGGCCCGGGCTGGGCGTCGACGGCCGGCTTCAGGAAGTTCAGGCAGTCGCGCTGCGCCTGCATGCGCGCGATGAAGCTGTCGAGCCGGCTCATGACGGAATGATCAGGCCGCCTTGTTCGTCGCCGCCTGCAGCTTCTGATTGGTGTCCTCCAGGCGATGGGCCAGCTCACGCATGACTTCGACGGCCATCTGGGGAAATTCCGCGACCAGGCGATAGAACATGTCCTTGGAGATCTTGAGCGTGCTGAGCGCTTCGCGCGCCTTGATGGTGGCGGTGCGCGGCACGTCGCACAGGATGGCGATCTCGCCGACGAAGCCGTTCTTCTTCAACTCGGCGACGGCGATCTGGCCCGCCGCCGAATCGATCAGCACATCGGCCACGCCGCCCAGTATGACGTACATCGCGTCACCCTGGTCGCCCTGGTGGAAGAGCTCCTGACCGGCGGCGAAGTTCATGCGCTCGCTGGTGAAGGCCAGCAGTTTGAGCTTGGCCGGCTCGACCTTGGAAAAGATCGGCACGCCCTTGAGAAGTTCGACTTCCTCGTTGAGGTTCATCGTATCCTCCTGAAATTCCTCAAGCCGACGCCATCAATTCGGCGTAGAGCCCACCGCGCGCCGCCAGGTCGGCCGGCGCGCCCTGAGCGGCGATCCTGCCACCCTGCATAACGACGATCTGTTCAAACGGTTCGGCCTGTGCCGGCCGGTTGGCGATCCAGATCACGCCTCGTCCTTCGCTCTTCGCCGCACCCAGGATGTTGTCGCGAATGCGATCCTGCGTGCGGCCGTCGAACGCGGCGACCGCCTCGTTCACAATCAGGAGCTGGGGGCGCTTGATGAGGGCGCGCGCGATGCCGAGCTTCTGGCGCTGGGTGGCCGGCAGGCGCTTGCCGGCAACGCCGACATTGTACTCCAATCCCACCTCAATCACCGAATCGCGCAGCTTGAGCTCGTCCAGCACCTCGGAGATCAGGTTGCCGATGCGCTGCTCCGCCTGGGCCTGCCCGTAGACCAGACGGCCGAACAGGATATTGTCCTGCAAGGTGGCGGCGCTGTTGTAGCGTCCGAAGTCGTAGAACTCGACGGCGCTGCGCAGTTCGGGCGGCAGGCCCGCGGCGAAGGCGCGCCGCGCAGCCAGCAGGCGCTCTTCCATCGCCGAGTCGATCAGGCCGAGACGGTGGCGGGCCTCGATGTAGCGGAAGGGCAGGGTCATCAGGCGCGGCCGGTCCGCATCGGGCACGGCCTCGATGCCCTTGCCGCCCAGGCGTTGCAGCAGCAGGCGGACGTTGGGCAGCTCGTCGGCCGAGATGAAGCTGTATTGCTCGAACAGCGGGTTGTCGGGCGACAGGCCCGAGAACAGCTCGACCATGGTCTCGGCAATGGTGAGTCCCATGCGCTGCAGCTCGAGATCGAGGCCGGTCGAGCTCAATATCGATCGCACATAAGGGTCGGCCGCGATGTTGTCGCCGTCGAACTGCTTGCCGACGGCCGTGCCGAACAGCAGGTTCTCGGCCACCGAGAGGTTCTGATTGTAGTGGTCGGCGCTGAACGTCTCGACCAGGCCGGTATAGCTTTTGTCCTGCAGGTGGCCATGCAGCACATGGCGCGCCTTCAGGATCTTCTCGGCAAGGTCGGGCCGCAGTGCCGCATCGACCGTGCCGCGCAAGCCCAGCGAATAGATGTCCTCGTCGAGCTCGACATGCTTCAGCGCATTGACCATGCACGGCAGCAGATCGGCTGGGCCGGTGGCGCCGGCCAGGTCGTAGTCGATCCAGTCGGCAGTGGGATCGAGCGCCGGGTTGCCGGCGCGCTCGGCTTCCTTCCAGAACGCCTCGCGCAACATCTTGGTGGCGTCGTCGTAAGTCGCCGGCGCCACTGGCCGGATCTTCAGGCCGAACAACAAGTTGTCGCGCACCGATAGCGGGAAGAGGTACGTCTCCTGCCCGACATAGGACGTCCGCGCGCCCAGCAGGTATTCGGGAAGCTGGAAGAAGTCCTTGCCGTCGAGCTTGATCGACCCGCCGGTGGGCAACGTCAGCCGTGCCAGCACCTGGCCCAGCACCTCCTTGCCCGAGCTCGAGCCGCCGATCACGGCGAGCTTGCCGGCGGTCGGCAGGATGAGCGACACGCTGTCGAGCTGCTTCACCCGGCCGTCCTCGGACACCGTCACGCCGGCCAGCGCCAGCTCGGCGCCGAGCATCGGCGGCGGGCCGTCGGGGATCGCCTGCAGGTCCTCCGGCATCATGCCCTCGGGCTGGAACTGGTCGATCACCTGCTCGTACTTGATCTGGACGTCCTGGCGCTGCTGGTCCCAGTCGATCAGCTCCTTGATCGGCGACGGCAGGTCCTTGTAGGCGAGCAGCACGCCGACTACGGCGCCGACGTCCATCTGACCGGTGATGGCGAAGTAGCCGCCGACCAGGTAGATCGCGAACGGCGTCGCCTGCGACAGGATGTTGTTCCAGAACTTGGCGACGAACTTCTTCTGGTAGAGATCGAAGCGGATCTTGTAGATGCGG
>DATHNU010000240.1:0-2388 GCA_035485695.1 Reyranella sp.
GCAACCAGCTGCAGCGCCAGATCCTGATCCCCGGCCTGCAGCAGAGGACCGCCACCGGCTCGACCGGCGCCAACCAGTTCCTCGGCCAGATCGAGGGCGGCTACAAGCTCGGCATCTACGCTCCCGCTGCCGCGACCATCACCCCGTTCGGCCGCTTCCAGATCTCGAGCGTGACGCAGAACGCGTTCAACGAATCGGGTGCGCAGTCGCTCAACCTCAACGTCGCACAACAGACCACCAACTCGCAGCGCACCACCATCGGCGCCGATCTCGGCAGCGCGATCGGCTTCGGCGAGGATAAGAAGGTCGACTTCGCCGTTCGCCTGGGCTGGCTGCACGAGTTCGCCAACGTCGCGCGGCCGATCACGGCGGCCTTCGCCGGCGCGCCCGGCAATTCCTTCACCGTGTTCGGCGCCACGCCCTTGCGCAACTCGGCGGTGGTGGGCCTCCAGGCCACGACGCACATCGCCGCGGCGACGCAGATTTACCTGCGCTACGACGGCGAGATCGCCTCCGGCACCGACAACCACGCCCTCAACATCGGCGTGCGCATGAGCTGGTAACGGCGCAGGCCACCAGCTTGCCGGACCACATCCGTTCGGCTGGAAGCCGCCGGACGGATGTGCCCTGTTTCCTCGCGCGTTTTCGAAACGCGGCATGACCGGCGCCATGGCCGCCTGCTGCGCTCCCGCGCTATGGTGCAGGCCAAACCTGAACCGGAGCGAACGCCCATGGCCAGCATTCCCAAGACCCATCGCCGCGTCGTCCTCGTGCGCCGTCCGCCGGGCGAGCCGGCCGAGTCGGATTTCCGCGTCGAGGAAGCGCCGGTGCCGGAGCCGAAGCACGGCGAGGTGCTGGTGAAGGTGCTCTACCTGTCGCTCGATCCCTACCAGCGCGGCCGCATGCGCGATGCGGCGTCCTATTCCGCCCCGGTCGGCCTCAACGAGGTGATGACAGGCGGCACGGTGGGCGAGGTCGTGGCCTCGCACAATCCGCACTTCAAGGTGGGCGACATCGTCGAGGACCGGCTGGGCTGGCAGGAATACGCCATCGGCGGCGGCCCCAGCCTGCGCAAGGTCGACCCGTCGATCGCGCCGATCTCGACCGCCAACGGCGTTCTGGGCATGCCGGGCATGACCGCCTATTTCGGCCTGCTCGAGGTCGGACAGCCCAAGCCGGGCGAGACGGTCGTGGTCTCGGCCGCCTCGGGCGCGGTCGGCCAGGTGGTGGGCCAGATCGCCAGGATCATCGGCTGCCGCGTGGTCGGCATCGCCGGCGGCGCCAAGAAATGCGCCTTCGTGAAGGACGAGTTGGGCTTCGACGCCTGCATCGACTACAAGGCCGAGAAGGATCTCGACGCGGCGCTGCGCGCCGCCTGCCCCAACGGCCCCGACGTCTATTTCGACAATGTTGGCGGCGAGATCTCCGACGCCGTGCTGCGCAACATCAACTTCTTCGGCCGGGTGGCACTCTGCGGCTCGATCTCGCAGTACAACGCCACCACGCCGCCGATGGGCCCGCGCCTGCTCGGCACCTTCGTCGGCAAGCGGGTGCGGGCGCAGGGCTTCATCGTCACCGACTTCGCCGAACGCTACGCGCCGGCGCGCCGCCAGATGGGCGAATGGATCAGGAGCGGCAGGCTCAAGTACCGCGAGGACATCGTCGAAGGCATCGACAAGGCGCCGCGCGCCTTCATCGGCCTGCTGCGCGGCGAGAATTTCGGCAAGATGCTGGTCAAGCTGGCATGAGCGCCGTCACATGAGTTACGACGCGCCGTTCGCCGGCCTGAAGGTTGTCGATCTCAGCCAAGGCATCGCCGGCCCCTACTGCGCCATGCTGCTGGCCCAGCACGGCGCCGAGGTGATCAAGGTCGAGGGCATCGGCGAGGGCGACTGGGCGCGCACCCTGGGCACGCGCTACGGCAGCCATTCGGCCTATTCGATCATCGGCAATCTCGGCAAGAAGAGCATCGCCGTCGATCTCAAGATGGCGGCCGGCAAGCAGGTGCTGTGGCGGCTGCTCGAGGGCGCCGACGTGTTCCTCGAAGGATTCCGGCCGGGCGCCATCCGCCGCCTGGGCTTCGACTATGAAAGCGTCGCCGCGCGCGAGCCGCGGCTGCTCTATCTCTCGATCTCGGGCTTCGGCCAGAGCGGGCCGCTCGCCGAGCGGCCGGCGATGGATCCGGTGCTGCAGGCCTATACCGGCCTGATGATCGAGAACCGCGGCGAGGACGGCATCCCGCACCGGGTGCCGGTGATCGTGGTCGACATGTCGACCGCGCTCTATGCCTTCCAGGCGCTGTCGGCCGCGCTCTATGCGCGGCGCGACGAGACGCGCGGCCGCTACCTCGACGTCAGCCTGATGCAGGCGGCGACCGCGCTGCAGTCG
>DATHNU010000241.1:0-2190 GCA_035485695.1 Reyranella sp.
GACCGGCGGCAGCCGCGTCACCTTCGCCTCCGCCATGGTGGTCACTCAGGCAGCGGAGAAGGTCATCACCCAGCTGCGCGAGCGCGCGGCCAAGATCTGGAAGATCGATCCCGACGCCATCACCTGGGACAACGGCGAGGCAAGCCTGCCGGCGACAATGCCGGCAAGTTCGATCCGTTGTCGCTGGCCCAGCTCGCCGCCCGGGCGACCGAGACCGGCGGGCCGATCGGCGCCGGCGCCTCGACCAACACCGCCGGCGCCGAGGGCGGCTTCAGCACGCATATCTGCGATGTCGAGGTCGACCGCGACACCGGCCGCGTCTGGGTGACGCGCTACACCGCGTTCCAGGATGTCGGCCGGGCGATCCATCCCGACTACGTCGAAGGCCAGATGCAGGGCGGCGTCGCCCAGGGCATCGGCTGGGCGCTGAGCGAGGAGTACATCTACGACAGGAACGGCAAGCTCGATAACGCGGGCTTCCTCGACTATCGCATGCCGGTCACCTCCGACCTGCCGATGCTCGATGCCGTCATGATCGAGATCCCCAACCCGAAGCATCCGCAGGGCGTTCGCGGGGTCGGCGAGGTGCCGCTGGTGCCGGTGATGGCGGCGGTCGCCAATGCCGTGCACGGCGCCCTGGGTCTTCGGCTCGACAGCCTGCCCATGTCGCCGCCGAAGGTGCTGGACGCGCTGGATCCCGAGCCGTGGGCGAAGGCGGCCGACTGACGCCCGCCCCGCATCAACCGGCGGCCATGCCGGACTAAAAGACGACCGGCGAACACGCCGGTAAAAAGAAATAGGGAGAACGTTGATGGGACCGGACATGAAACGCCGAGAGGCGCTGATCGGATTGGCGGCAGGCGCAGGCCTGCTGGCCGCGGGCGAGGCGCTGGCGCAAGGCGGCCCCTACAAGGAGTCGCCTTTGCTGGCCGAGCAGGTGAAGGCCGGCAAGCTACCGCCGGTCGAGCAGCGCCTGCCCGAGAAGCCGCTGGTCGTGCCGGTGGTCGAGAAAGTGGGCGAGTATGGCGGCGTGTGGCGCCGCGCCTTCCTCGGGCCCGCCGATGCCAACAACTACATCCGCATCGTCTACGACGCGCTGTTCCGCTTCTCGCCCGACGGCGCCAAGATCGAGCCCAAGATCGCTCTGGGGGCCGAGCCCTCGGCCGATTACAAGGTCTGGACGATTAACCTGCGCAAGGGCGCGCGCTGGTCGGACGGCCAGCCCTTCACCGCCGACGACATCCTGTTCTGGTACAACGACGTGCTGCTCAACAAGGAGCTGACGCCGACCCTGCCGGGCTGGATCAAGAATCCCGACGGCTCGCCCGCCAAGGTGGAGAAGGTCGACGATTACGCGGTGCGCTTCACCTATGCCGCGCCGGCGACCCTGTTCCTGACCGCGGTCGCCAACCAGGACGGCGCCGACCGCACCTTCGCGATGTTCCTGCCGGCGCACTACCTCAAGAAGTTCCACCCGGCGCACGCCACCAAGGAAGACATCGACAAGGCGGCGCAAGCGGCCGGCTTCAAGACCTGGACCGAGCTGTTCGCCAACAAGAACGCCCCGCCGGAGAATCCCGAGCGCCCGACCATGGCGGCGTGGGCGCCGGTCACGCGGGCGAGCGATCCGGTGTTCACCCTGCGGCGCAACCCGTACTACATCGGCGTCGACACGGCGGGCAACCAGCTGCCCTATCTCGACGAGGTGCGCTTCACCTATTTCGCCGACGTCCAGGCGCTCAACCTCGCAGCCATCGCCGGCAACTTCGACATGCAGGAACGCCACATCAACATGACCAACTACCCGGTCCTGAAGGATCAGGAGAAGACCGGGAAGTATCGCGTCATCGCCTGGCCGACTTTCGGCGGCGCCGATGCGGTGATCGCCATCAACCAGACCTATACGGCCGATCCGGTGATGGGCAAGGTGATGGCGACCAAGGACTTCCGGATCGCGCTCTCGCTGGCGATCAACCGCGACCAGATCAAGGAGAGCGTGTTCCTGGGCCTGGGCGAGGCGCGCCAGGGCGTTCCCGCGCCGTGGCATCCCTATTTCCCCGGCGCCGAGTACGCGCAGAAATTCACCGAGTTCAAGCGCGACGAGGCCAACAAGCTCCTGGACGGCATCGGCCTCACCAAGAAGGACGCCAACGGGATCCGCCTGCTGCCCAACGGCAAGCCGGCGACCAT
>DATHNU010000242.1:0-3418 GCA_035485695.1 Reyranella sp.
GGCGCCGGGTCTGCTCGAGGGCACGCGGGCGACGGCAAACCTGCGGCCCGAACAGGTCGCGATCGGCCGCAAGGCGTCACTGCTCGGCAAGGCCGCCGACAAGGACGATGTCGCCGACCAGGTGGTCACGATGTGCCGCACTAACACCATGACCGGCCAGACCCTGGTGATCGACTCCGGCCGCACCTTCCATTGAGACACCGGCAATCCGATCGGCCCTGGCGGCAGGGCGCTGCCGGCAGGCCTGCTCGCCGGGCGACGGTGCCGCATGATCGTCACCTTACCGTCCCGATCGCGCCCCATCGGCTCTCGTATGAACTGGCATGGGTTCTGCCACGCTGTTGACCACGCTGATCTTGCTCATGAACGCGTCGCGGGCCGACGCGCACGTTCCTCCGCTCCGGGAGGACCCCGCCCTGCAGGCCGGTGCTCAGGCGCGCGCGGAAACGCTGTGCGCCAACCGGCAATTCTCCCATGACGGCTACGAATCTGCCTTCAGGGGGCTGAACTACAGGATGAAGGGCGAGAACCTCGCGATGGGCCACAGCGACGCGCGGGCGGTCCATGGCCAGCTCATGGCCTCGCCGGGACATCGCGCCAATATCCTGCGAAAGGAGTTTGGTGCCGTCGGCGTGGGCAACGCCTGCGGCATCACGGTCGAGTTGTTCGGCGGCAGGTAGTCGGTGTTTCACTCGATGCGCGGGTCTTGACCCCATCGTGCCGAATCAAAGCTTCAATTCCGGGACGTTCATCCAGCGTTGCTCCGCCGTGCTGCGATAGGCCAGATCGGCGAGCTGCACCGCCTTCGCACCTTCGACTAGCGTCGGCAGATACGGCGCATCCTCGGCCACGTGCCGCAGGAACGCCTCCCAGCACTGGCGGAAGGGATTCTTCGCGCCCGGCACATCCGGCACTTCCTGCCAATGAGCCATCAGATCGACGCCGCCCGGCCGGGCGGCGGCTGTGAAGGCTTCCGGCGTATCGCTTGCCGATTGGGTGAAGCAGCGGAAGCGCCCGGCCACGGCCGAGCCCTGGGTGCCGTCGATCTGCACCACCATGGTGTCGTCGCGCCGCGGCCGCGTCGCCCAGCTGTTGGTGATCATGCCGACCGCGCCGCCCTGCATCTTCAGGAGCGCGTAGTTGGTGTCCTCGGCGTCGACGGCGTAGCGGCGCCCGGCTTCGTCGACCCGTTCGGGGATCGCCGTGGTCATCAGCGCGCAAACACCCGTGACCGGCGCCACCAGGCGATCGATCATGTAGCGCCAATGCGCCATCATATCGAGCGCCAGGCCACCGCCGTCGGACTTGCGGTAGTTCCAGCTCGGACGCTGGCATTCCTGCTCGGTGCCGTCGAAGATCCAGGAGCCGGCGTCGATCTTCACCGACAGGATGCGGCCGAAGAAGCCCGCCTTGCTGACGGACAACAGCTTGGCGAAGCCGGGCAGGAACAGCTTGTCCTGGATGACGCCATGCCTGAGGCCGGCGCGGTCGGCCAGCCGTGCCAGCTCCATCGCTTCGTCGACCGTGGGCGCCGTCGGCTTCTCGATGAAGATATGCTTGCCCGCCGCGATCGCCTGCCGGACGCGCTCCGGACGGCCGCCCGTTGCGGAGCAATCCATGAAGATCTGTTCCGGACCGGCCAGCGCCTCGCCCAGCTTCGTGGTCCAGCGCGGGTTGCCGTGGGCGCCGGCCAGCTTGGCGAGTCGCCCGGCGTCGCGGCCGACGAGCAGCAGTTCGGGGATCAGCCGGTCGCCGTTCCCGAGCTTCAATCCCCCTTCGGCGGCGATGGCCAGGAGGTTGCCCATGTGCTGGATCGTCCCCATACGGCCCGTGGCGCCGTTGATGATGACTCCGATACGACGATCGCCCATGTCTGTCTGCTCCCCTGCCAGTTGCTGCCATTGTGCCGGGCGCCGGCGTGTCTGCGCCAGCCATGTCCGCCAATCCGTCGTTGCCGTCGCTAGCTCGAGCTCGCCCGGCCGGGCGGTCCGGCGGGCGGGTTGGTGCGCTCGAAGCTCGGCCGTGTCGCATGCCGCTCGTAGTAGCGGCTTAGATGTTTTGCGGCCGCGACGGCCCTTCGGCCTTCAGGCGCCTGGCGGACTCGATGGAGGATCGGCAGCAGGTTGATGTCAGCGAAGGTGAACTCCTCGCCGACGAGATAGCCGGTCCTGGCGACTGCCTTGTCGAGCACGCCGATCTGCTCGCGCACCGCCGGCATGACGGCGTCGATCGCCTGCCGGTCAGGCTCTCTACCGGCGAGCTTCGGGACGATATAGGCGAAGAGGTATGTGCGGATGAGGGTGCGGTCGATCACGGTGTTGACCAGCGAGACCCATTGCTCGGTGAGCGCGGCGAGACGGGGATCGGACGGCAAGACATACGGCTCCGGGAAGCGGCGGTCGAGATAGGTGGCGATGGCCTTCGATTCGAAGAGTTCGACATCGCCATGGCGCAGCACCGGCATCTTGCCGAAGGGATGGATGGCGAAGATCTCCGGTGCGTGCAGCGGCGTCTCCGTCAGCACGTACTCTATTCCCTTTTCCTCGCAGACCATGCAGGCAACGCGGGTGTAGGTCGATCGTATGGAACCGATGATCTCGGGTGTCGCCATCGCGCGCCTCTCTGGGGTGTCGGTCCGTGATTCTGGTCAGGCGGTCGCAGTCAGAGCCCGCGCCGCATCGCGCGCGCGGATGACGCCCTCGCGTGCCATGTCGGCGCACAGGCCGGTATAGGCGGTAGGGTCGAGCAGCTTCCCGATCGCCTTCTTGTCCATGTGCGCGGTGAGGCGCCTGTCCGCCGCCAGAAGGTCGGAGAACGACTTGCCTTCGACGAAGGCGGCCTGCGCCGCGTCGTAGACGACATCGTGCGCATGCTGGCGGCCGATCGCGGCGCCGAGGTCCAGCATCACCGCTTCGGCCATGATCAGCCCGCCGCCCAGATCGAGGTTTTCACGCATCCGCTTCGGATCGACGCGCAAGCCGCGCATGATCTCGCCCAGCCGGCTCAGGATATCGCCCGTGGCGATGCAGGCGCGCGACTCGGCGCTGTCCATCATCAGGCTGGTGGTGCGATCGGCCTCGTGCTCGGTCGTCATGGCTTCGAGCGCCAGCGGCACCAGAGCACGCACCTCGGCTGAGGCGGCGATGATGTCCTGGCAGAGCTTGGGGTTGCGCTTCTGCGGCATGGTCGAGCTGCCGACGGTGCCAGGCGGCACCGGCTCCTCGACCTCGCCGAACTCGGTCTTCATCAGCGTGTAGACCTCGCGCCCGATCTTGCCGCTGGTGGCGGCAAGCAGGCCCAGGATGCAGATGTTCTCCGCCAGATGGTCGCCGATGGCGCGCGACGGCACGGTCATGGAGCCGAAGCCCAACAGCCGCCCGATCGCCTGCTGCACCGGCGGCCCTTGCTTGCCGAGCGA
>DATHNU010000243.1:0-5832 GCA_035485695.1 Reyranella sp.
GCACGGCGCCTGGCTCAACGACAACGAGAAGGAGAACCTCGAGCAGGTCAACCTGCTGATCGATCACGCCAACAAATACAAGGACACGATCGAGCGGGTGATCGTCGGCAACGAGGTGCTGCTGCGCAAGGACCTGACGGCGAACGAGCTCAGGCGCTACATCCGCCAGGTCAAGCAGCGCGTGACGCAGCCGGTGACCTATGCCGATGTCTGGGAGTTCTGGCTGCGCAACCCGTCGCTGGCCGACGAGGTCGACTTCATCACCATCCATATCCTGCCCTATTGGGAGGACGAGCCGATCGGGCTCGATCGTCGCGAGCCCGACGGCACGCCCAGCATCGAGAAGCACATCGTCGATATCTACAAGAAGGTTCAGGCGCGCTTTCCCGACAAGAAGATCGTGATCGGCGAAACCGGCTGGCCGAGCGACGGTCGCATGCGCTCCGACGCGCGGCCCGGACGGGTCGAGCAGGTGCGCTACTTCTCGACCTTCCGCACCATCGCCGAGCGCGAGAAGTTCGACTACAACGTCGTCGAGGCCTTCGACCAGTACTGGAAGGCGCGCCAGGAAGGCACGGTAGGCGCGTCCTGGGGGCTGCTCAACGCTCAGCGCGAGGACAAGTTCGAGCTCGGCAAACCGGTCGTGGCCGAGCCGCATTGGCGAATGCTGTTCACGCTGTCGACCTTGGCCGGCGGCCTGATGCTGATGGGTTTCGTCAACCAGCGCCGCCAGGCGAGGGGTCGGCCCATCGTGATCTTCGCCCTCTTCGCCCAACTCGTGGCGACCTGCTACATACAGGCGACCTGGATCGACTTGTCGCGCACCTTCTATTTCGAAAAGATGGTGGGCGTCGTGTTCTGGGCGCTGCTGCTCGGCCTGTTCAGCTACGCGCTGCTGCGCGGCATCGCCGACAGCCTGACCGGCAAGATGGCCGATCCCTCGCTCTACGGCGCGCGCATCCGCGAGGCGTTGCATGCCTGGCGCGAGCTGCCGCGTTATCGCATCGTGCAGCGCGCCGACCTGATGGCCCAGCTCCTCTATCTGGCGCTGACGGTGATTTGCATCTTCTATCTCGTGTTCATCAGCATCGACTGGTACGACGGCGTGATCCGCCTCAGCGAGACCTGGTACCGCCAGATCGCCATCGATGGCCGCTACCGCGATTTCCCGATCTGGAGCTTCGTCATCCCGAGCATCGTGCTGATGGCCTGGAAGGCACTGACCATCCTGCGGTCGGACCCGATCTCGCGGGCCGACAGATGGGCCAAGGCGCTGTCGTTCGGCCGGCTGCTGGGCTACGACGGCAGCCGCGGCTTCGTGCGCATGGACCGCTCTTTCAGCCGGGTGCGGCCGGTCCTGCCGGAGATCGTGCTGGCCTTTCTGCTGATCTTCTGGGCGGCGGTGATGGTGGTGACCGAAGGCGCCATCAAGCTCTATGACGGTGGCTCCGGCGGCTTCGTCGCCGCCGATGGTGGCCGCTGGGTCATCAGGACACTTTTCTGGAATACGCAAGCCGCCTGGTTCGCGACCCTGGCCGTGCTGATGGCCATTCCCTACCTGGCCACGATCTACATATCGATACGCGAACCACTGGCAGAACCGCCACCGGACTCCTATACCAGCAAGTGGTAGGCGCTGTTTCTCAAGCCCCTCACGCCACCACCCTTTGAGCGGCGCCCTGCGGGCGCTCCCGAGGGTGAGGCTGTCGTTTTTCTAGCCGGGAGTTACCAGATGGAAATCAAGGGCGAATACAAGATCGCCGCGCCGCGCGACAAGGTCTTCGCAGCGTTGAATGACCCGGCGATCCTGCAAGCCTGCATTCCGGGCTGCGAATCGCTCGAGAAGACGTCCGACACGGAGATGAAGGCCAAGGTTCGCCTGCGCATCGGGCCGGTCAGTGCCAGCTTCACTGGCAAGGTTACGCTGTCCGACATCGACCCGCCGAACGGCTACAGAATCTCCGGCGAAGGACAGGGCGGCGTGGCCGGTTTCGCCAAGGGCGGTGCCGTCGTGGCGTTGCGCGACGATGGCGGTGCGACCGTCCTGGACTACAATGTCGATGCCCAGGTCGGCGGCAAGATCGCCCAGGTCGGCGCGCGACTGATCGAAGGGACGGCACGCAAGCTGTCGGACGAGTTCTTCGGCAAGTTCGCGGCCACGATCGGCGGCCCGCCCTCGGCGGCGGCTGTCGCGGGAGTGGCCTCGGCATCGGGACCGGTGCCGACCGCGCCGCCCCCTTCCGCTGCAGCGCAGCGAGGATACAGGCATTGGATGGTTATCGGTGTCGGCGCTGCCGTGCTGATCCTGATCTTCCTGGCCAACCGCTAATCCGCAATTCGCTTGACCGCCGCCAGACCGGCTTGCGAGAGTCCTGCCAACGCCCGGCGGGTGCGCTTAGACGCGCCCGCGCTGAACCAACAAGGTAAGGGAGAAAAATAGATGACCATTTCCGTCGCCATGACCGTCAACGGCAAGTCCGTCTCGGGCAAGGTCGAGGCGCGCACGCTGTTGGTTCAGTTCCTGCGCGAGCATCTCGGCATGACCGGCACCCATGTCGGTTGCGACACCAGCCAGTGCGGCGCCTGCGTCGTCCATGTCGATGGCAAGTCGGTTAAGTCGTGCACCATTCTCGCCGTCCAGGCCGAAGGTGCGAAGGTGCTCACCATCGAGGGCCTGGCCGAGAGCGCCGACAAGCTTCATCCGATGCAGGAGGCGTTCCGCGAAAACCACGCCCTACAGTGCGGCTTCTGCACGCCCGGCATGGTGATGAGCGCCATCGACATGGTGAAGCGCCATAACTACCAGCTCGACGAGGCGACCGTGCGCCGCGAGCTCGAGGGCAACCTCTGCCGCTGCACCGGCTACCACAACATCGTGAAGGCAATCCTGGCGGCTGCTCCCGCCATGAAATCAGCGGGGGTATAGCCATGACCTCCGCCACCGGAATCGGTGCCCGCGTTCTCCGGACGGAAGACAAGCGCTTCCTGACCGGGACCGGCCGCTATGTCGACGATCTGCCTCTCGCGCGCGCGACCTACGCCTATTTCCTGCGTTCGCCGCATGCCCATGCGAAGATCAAGAGCATCGACACCACGGTGGCCAAGAAGATGCCGGGCGTGGTCGAGATCTTCACCGGCAAGGACCTGGTCGATGCCAAGGTCGGCGGCCTGATCTGCGGCTGGGTGGTCAAGGACAAGCACGGCCAGCCGCACAAGGCGCCGCCGCATCCGATCATGGCGGCCGACACCGTCCGCTATGTTGGCGACACGGTGGCGATGGTGGTGGCCAACAGCCACGACGAGGCCAAGGACGCGGCCGAGGCGATCAAGGTCGACTACGAGGTGTTGCCCGCCAACATCGATCTCGCCAAGTCGTTCGACAAGGGCGCCCCCGAGGTCCACGCCGAGGCGCCGGGCAACCTGGTCTATGACTGGGAGATCGGCGTGAAGGCCGATGTCGATGCTGCCTTCGCCAAGGCCGCGCACGTCACCAAGCTCGACCTCGTGAACAACCGGCTGATCCCCAATGCCATGGAGCCGCGCGCCGCGGCGGCGGAATACGACAAGGGCACGGGCAACTACACGTTGTGGTCGACGTCGCAGAACCCGCATGTGCTGCGCCTGATCCTGTCGGCCTTCGTGCTGGGCATTCCCGAGCACAAGCTGCGCGTCATCGCCCCCGATGTGGGCGGCGGCTTCGGCAGCAAGATCTTCTGCTACGCAGACGAGACCATGGTCTGCTGGGCGGCGTCACGGGTCGGCCGTCCCATCAAGTGGACCGCCGAGCGTTCCGAATCGTTCATGACCGACTGCCACGGCCGCGACCACGTCACCCACGCTGAGCTGGCGCTCGACAAGGACGGCAAGTTCCTGGCGCTTAAGGTCGACACCATCGCCAACATGGGCGCCTATCTCTCGACCTTCTCCACGGCGGTACCAACCTATCTCTACGCCACCCTGCTGGCCGGCCAGTACACCACGCCACTGATCTACGCCAACGTGCGGGCTGCATTGACGCACACCGCGCCGGTCGACGCCTATCGCGGCGCCGGGCGTCCCGAGGCGACCTTCGTGATCGAGAGCATCGTCAGCAAGGCCGCGGCCGAGCTGAAGATGGACCCGGCCGATCTACGCCGGAAGAACTTCATCCCGACGACCGCCTTCCCGTACCAGACGCCGGTGGCGCTGCAGTACGATTCGGGCAACTACCCGCCGATCATCGACGAGGCGATGAAGCTCGCCGACTACAAGGGCTTCGAGGCGCGCCGCGCCGAGGCCAAGTCGCGTGGCAAGCTGCGCGGTATCGGCTTCTCGTCCTACATCGAGGCTTGCGGGCTGGCGCCATCGCAGGTGATCGGCCAGTTGGGCGGCGGCGTCGGCCAGTGGGAGTCGGCGCAGATCAAGTTCAACCCGACCGGCAACGTCCAGATCATGACGGGCGCGCACAGCCACGGGCAGAGCCACGAGACGACCTTCGCCCAGCTCATTTCGGACAAGCTCGGCGTGCCGTTCGACCAGATCGAGGTCGTGCATGGCGACACGGCGACGACTCCGTTCGGCATGGGCACCTATGGCAGCCGTTCGCTGGCCGTCGGCGGCTCGGCCATCATGAAGGCGGCCGACAAGATCATCGCCAAGGGCAAGAAGATCGCCGCCCATCTGATGGAAGCGTCGGTCGCCGACGTCGTGTTCGAGAACGGCACCTTCAAGGTGGCCGGCACGGACAAGAACGTGCCGCTCGCCCAGGCGGTGTTCGCGGCCTACGTACCGCACAACTATCCGCTGGCCGAGCTCGAGCCCGGCATGGACGAGAACGCCTTCTACGACCCGGCGAACTTCGTCTATCCGGCGGGCACGCAGATCTGCGAGGTCGAGATCGACCCCGACACCGGCGAAGTCCAGATCGTGAATTTCACCGCGGTCGACGATTTCGGCAACATCATCAATCCGATGGTGGTCGAGGGCCAGGTCCATGGCGGCATCGCGCAGGGCGTCGGCCAGGCGCTGCTCGAGGCTGCCGTCTACGACAAGGGCACGGGCCAGCTCGTGAGCGGCTCGTACATGGACTACACCATGCCGCGCGCAGAGAACTTCCCGTCGTTCAAGCTCGGCTACAAGGTGACGCCGTGCCCGCACAATCCGCTGGGCGTGAAGGGCTGCGGCGAAGCGGGCGCTATCGCCTCGCCGGCCGCGGTCATGAACGCCGTGCACAACGCGCTGGCGCCGCTGGGCGTCACGCACGTGGAAATGCCCGCCACTTCGCTCAACGTGTGGCAATCAATCCAAGGCGCCCATCACGCGGCCGCCGAGTAACCGGAGGAAATTGAAGATGTACGATTTCACTTATCATCGTCCGAAGTCGCTCGCTGACGCGGTCAGCCTGCTGAAGGGCAAGCCCGAGGGCCGCGTCATGTCGGGCGGCATGACCCTGATCCCGACCTTGAAGCAGCGGCTGGCCAAGCCCAGCGACGTGGTCGACCTCGGCGGCGTCAAGGAACTGGCCGGCATCAAGGTCGAGGGCAACAACGTGGTGATCGGCGGCATGACCCGTCATGCCGACGTCGCGACCTCGGCCGACGTGAAGGCGGCCATCCCCGCGCTGGCCTATCTCGCCGGCCATATCGGCGATCCGCAGGTGCGCAATCGCGGTACGATCGGCGGCTCGATCGCCAACAACGATCCGGCGGCGGACTATCCGGCGGCGGTCGTGTCGCTGAACGCCACGGTCACCACACATACCGGCAAGCACACCGCCGATGCTTTCTTCAAGGGCCTGTTCGAGACGGCGCTGGGCGAGGGCGAGCTGGTCACCTCGGTGAGCTTCCCCAAGGC